>JANOAQ010000582.1:0-7075 GCA_031411195.1 Burkholderiaceae bacterium
CCACGGTGGCGCCACCGTCCATCGTCATCAGCGCGGCCTACCCCGGCGCGTCGGCCCAGGTGCTGGAGAGCAGCGTGCTCTCGGTCATCGAGCAAGAGCTCAATGGCGCGCCCGGCATGATCTACATGGAGTCCATCTCCCAGGCCAATGGCAGCGGCAGCATCACCGCCACCTTCGAGTCGGGCACCAATGTGGCGTTGGCGCAAGTGGAGATCCAGAACCGCGTCTCGCGCGCCACGCCGCGCCTGCCCTCGGCGGTGGTGCAGCAGGGCGTGCGCATCGACAAGGCGCGGGCCAACTTCCTGCTGTTCGTCTCGCTCACCTCCAGCAATCCGGCCGATGACCCGGTGAGCCTGGGTGACTATGCCGCGCGCTACATCCAGCCCGAACTGCAGCGCATCCCGGGTGTGGGCCAGGCCCAGCTTTTCGGCACCGAGCGTGCCATGCGGGTGTGGATCGATCCGGTCAAGCTGGTGGCCTACAACCTGACGCCTGGCGATGTGAACAACGCCATCCGCGCGCAGAACGCGCAGGTATCGGCCGGCACGCTGGGTGAGCAGCCGGGCGTGCCCGGCCAGGGCACCAGCGCCACCATCGTGGTGACCGGGCAGTTGTCCGATGCAACCGAGTTCGGCGCCATCGTGCTGCGCGCCAATGCCGACGGCTCGTCGATCCGCCTGCGCGACGTCGCCCGGATCGAGCTGGGCGGCCAGGGTTACGGCACCACCAGCCGCCTGAACGGGCAGCCCAGTGCGGGCGTGGGCGTGCAGCTGTCGCCCACCGGCAATGCCCTGGCCACGGCCGATGCGGTGAAGGTGCGCATGGCCGAGCTCAAAGCCTACTTTCCGCCGGGCGTTGATTACAAGGTGCCCTACGACAGCAGCAAGTTCGTGCGCATCTCGATCAAGCAGGTCATCGTCACCCTGGTCGAGGCGGTGGCGCTGGTGTTCGTGGTGATGCTGGTCTTCCTGCAGAACCTGCGCTACACGCTGATCCCCACCATCGTGGTGCCGGTGGCCCTGCTGGGCACCTTCGGCATGCTGCTGACGCTGGGCTACAGCATCAACGTGCTCACGCTCTTCGGCATGGTGCTGGCCATCGGCATCCTGGTGGACGACGCCATCGTCGTGGTCGAAAACGTCGAGCGCCTGATGGCTGAAGAAGGGTTGAGCCCGCGCGACGCCACCCGCAAGGCCATGGGCCAGATCACCGGCGCGGTGATCGGCATCACCGTGGTGCTGGTCAGCGTGTTCGTGCCCATGGCCTTTTTCTCAGGCGCGGTGGGCAACATCTACCGGCAGTTTTCGCTCAGCATGGTGTCGGCCATCGTGTTCTCGGCCTTCCTGGCGCTGACGCTCACCCCCGCGCTGTGCGCCACCTTCCTCAAGCCGGTGACCAGCCATGCCGAGCGGCGCGGCTTCTACGGCTTGTTCAACCGCGTGTTCAAGCGCACCACCCATGGCTATGAAGGCACGGTGGCCAAGGTGCTGCCGCGTTCGGGCCGCTGGATGCTGGCCTTTGCCGTGGTGGTGCTGGCGGTGGGCTGGATGTACAGCCGCCTGCCTTCGTCCTTCTTGCCGAATGAAGACCAGGGTTACCTGATCGTCAATGTGCAGTTGCCGCCCGGCGCCACCGTCGGCCGCACGCAGGCGGTGATGCAACAGGTCGAAGGCTTCCTGATGAAGCAGCCCGAGGTCGACCAGGTGGTGGCCGTGATGGGCTTCAGCTTTTCGGGCCAGGGGCAGAATTCGGGCCTGGTCTTCGTGCCGCTGAAGGACTGGAGCGAACGCAAAGGCGCCGACCACACGGCCCAGGCCCTGGCCGGCCGGGCGTTCGGTGCCTTCATGGGCATCCGCGATGCCTTCATCTTTCCGCTGAGCCCGCCGCCCATCCCCGAGCTGGGCACCGCTACCGGCTTCAACTTCCGGCTGCAGGACCGCGGCGGCCTGGGCCACGATGCGCTGCTGGCCGCGCGCAACCAGCTGCTGGGCATGGCCCGCAAGAGCCCCATCCTGCAAGGCGTTCGGCCCGACGGCCTGGAAGACGCGCCGCAGCTGCAGCTGGACATCGACCGCGAGCGCGCCTATGCCCAGGGCGTGGGCTTCGAGACCATCAGCGCGATGCTGTCCACCGCTATCGGCTCGGCTTACGTGAACGACTTTTCGAGCAAGGGCCGGCTGCAGCGCGTCATCGTGCAGGCCGATGCCCCCGCCCGCATGCAACCTGAGGATCTGCTCAAGCTGCAGGTGCTCAACAGCCGGGGTCAGCTGGTGCCCCTGTCGGCCTTTGCCAGTACCCGCTGGGTTAACGGCCCGATGCAGACCACCCGCTACAACGGCTACCCGGCCATGCGCCTGGCGGGCGACGTGGCGGCGGGGCGGTCCACCGGCGAAGGCATGGCCGAAATGGAGCGTCTGGCCGCGCAACTGCCCGCCGGCTTCGGCTTCGAGTGGACGGGCCAGTCGCGCGAAGAAAAGCTTTCGGGCGCCCAGGCCACGATGTTGCTGGCGTTCTCGATGCTGGCGGTCTTCCTGTGCCTGGCCGCGCTGTACGAAAGCTGGGCCATCCCGGTGGCCGTGCTGCTGGTGGTACCGCTGGGTGTGCTGGGCGCACTGAGCGGCGTGTGGCTGCGCGACATGCCCAACGACGTGTACTTCAAGGTCGGCCTGATCACGGTGATCGGCCTGTCGGCCAAGAACGCCATCCTCATCGTCGAGTTCGCCAAGGACCTGCAGGCCGAAGGCAAAGGCCTGATCGAGGCCACGCTGATGGCCTGCCATCTGCGCTTTCGGCCCATTCTGATGACCTCGCTGGCCTTCATCCTGGGTGTATTGCCGCTGGCCCTGGCCACTGGCGCGGGCGCCAACAGCCAGCGCGCCATCGGCACCGGCGTGATGGGCGGCATGATCACCGCCACGGTGCTGGCGGTGTTCTTTGTGCCGGTGTTCTACGTGGTGGTGCGGCGCTGGTTCCCCGGCCGGCCGGGGGTGCCGAATGCGGTGCCGGCGCAACGCGAAGAAGGCGGTGCGGCATGACGACGCGCTTTTTCATGAGGGCCGCACTCACCGCTGTCGCCATGGCAACCCTGGCCGGCTGCAGCCACTTTGGCCCGCCTCCCGAGCGGCCCACCGCCCTGGGCAATGCCTTGCAGCGGGCCGAAGTGCCTGGCCAGTGGGCCGACGCTGCCACCACGCCTGCGGCCGAACTGCCGCCGCTTGGCTGGCGCGAGCGTGTGCGCCAGCCGCAATTGCGCCAATGGGTCGACCAGGCCCTGGCCCACAACCGCGATGTGCAGGTGGCGGTGCTCAATGTGCAGCGCGCCCAGGCCCAGCTGGTGGTCACCGACGCGGCCCGCCTGCCCAGCCTGGGCGTAGGGCTGGGCGCCAGCCGCGCCCCCAACAGCAAGGGCGAGCAGGCCAGCACCCTGACCGCCGGTGTGCAGATGCCGGCCTGGGAGATCGACCTGTTCGGCCGCCTGGCCAGCCTGAGCGACGCCGCCCGGGCCCAGTTGGCCGCCAGCGACGCGGGCCGGCGCGCGACCGAGCTGGCCGTGGTGGGTGCGGTGCTGCAGGCGGCACTGGCACTGCAGGCTGACGACGAGTTGCTGGCCCTGGCCCGGCAAAGCCTGGAAAGCCGCGAGCAGACGCTCAAGCTCAGCCGCCTGCGTGAATCGGTGGGGGCCGCATCGCAGCTGGAGCTGCAGGCCCAGATCAGCCTGACCGCGCAAGCCCGTGCCACGCTGGCCCAGCTCCAGCGCCAGCGGGCCCAGGACAGCAACGCCTTGAGCCTGTTGCTGGGGCAAGCGTTGGTGCAACCGGCCACCAGCGTGGCACCCGCCTCGGGCACTGCGCGCCTGGCCGACGAGGCCTGGATCGACGAGCTGCCCGCCGCATTGCCGGCCACGGTGCTGCTGCGCCGGCCCGATGTGGTGCAGGCCGAGCAGACCATGCGCGCGGCCCAGGCCAACATCGCCGCCGCGCGCGCCGCCTTCTGGCCCAGCATCAGCCTCACGGCCCAGGGCGGCCAGGTGTCGTCGCAACTGAGCGGCTTGTTCCAGGGCGGGCACTTTGCCTACACCGTGGCGGCCAATGCGCTGCTCACGGTGTTCGACGCCGGCCGGCGCCAGGCCAATCTTGCGCAGGCCGATGTGTCGCAGCAGGTCGCCCAGGCCCAGTACGAGCGGGCCATCCAGTCGGCCTTCCGCGAGGTGGCCGATGGCCTGGCCGGCACGGCCACCTGGCGTGATCAAGGCGCTGCGCTGCAGGCGCAGGCCGTGGCCGCACGCGAGACGGCGCGCCTGACACGCCTGAAGGCCGAGCAAGGGGCGGCCAGCGTGCTTGAGCAACTGGAAGCCGAGCGCGGCCTGTGGGCCGCCGACCAGGCCGTGCTGCAAGCTCGGCTGGGCGAGCTGAACAACCGCGTCGCGCTGCTCAAGGCGCTGGGCGGGTGAGCAGGGCCAGGCCGTGGGGAGAGGTGCCGAGGTCTGAAGGCATGCGTTAATCCTGCCTTCAGCCTGTGCCCCTATGCTGCGCCGCTCATGACGTTTCAAGCCCTGTCCGATTCTTCCCTGCGGCCCGACCACCGCCCCCACACCACCACCCGATTGGCCGCCATCACGGCCAGCCTGGCCTTGCTCTTTCTGGCCTGGGAGGCGCTTGGCGGTGATCTGTGGCTGGCAGGCTGGGCAGGCCAGGCCAACGGCTTTGCCCTGCGTGACCATTGGTTCATGTCGGGTGTCATGCACCGCGGCGTCCGCGTCCTGGCCTGGCTGCTGGCTTTGGTGCTGTGCGCGGCCGTGTGGTGGCCGGCAGGCCCGCTGCGCCGGCTGACCAAGGCGCGGCGCGTGCAACTGGCCGCTGGCGTGTTGTTGTCGGTGCTGGCCGTGTCGGTGCTGAAGTCCTTCAACCCGGCCGCCTGCCCCTGGGACCTGCCGAACTTCGGTGGCCATGCGCAGTTGGTATCGCATTGGTTGTGGTGGGCCACGCCCGAGGGCGGGCGCGGGCGCTGTTTTCCGGCCGGGCATGCCAGTGCGGGCTTTGCCTTTGTCGGCGGCTATTTTGTCTTTCGAGACAGCGCGCCGGCCTTGGCCCGGCGCTGGTTATTGCTGGCACTGGCGGCCGGCCTGCTGCTGGGCCTGACCCAGCAGTGGCGCGGCGCCCACTTCATGAGCCACACCCTGTGGAGCGGCTGGGTTTGCTGGTGCCTGGCGTGGGCGCTGGACGGTGTGACTGGCCAATGGGCCGAAAATCACGGAGCCCGGGCATGAAAAGCCGGTTTTCAAGCCAGCCGCCGCCTGCCGCGCGGGGGCCGCTGGGCCTGGTGCTGGGCACCAGCGTGTGGATGGCCACCCTGGGCAACTGGGCACTGTGGCAATCCTTGTCCGAGTTGGGCGTGCTGCAAGGTGTCAAGGGCTGGGGTCTGGGCGTGGCGCTGGCGGTGATGGTGGCGGCGGCCCTGGTGGCCCTGCAAAGCCTGCTGGCCTGGCGCTATACGCTCAAGCCGGTGGCCACCATGCTGCTGCTGGCCACGGCGGCTGGCGCGCACTTCATGCTGGCCTACCGCATCGTCATCGACAGCACGATGCTGGTGAATGTGATGCAGACCAACCCCGCCGAGGCGCGGGACCTCTTCAGCCTGCCTCTGTTCCTGTGGCTCGGCCTGGGGGCGCTGCTGCCAGCCTGGTGGGTATGGCGTCGCCCGGTGCACTACGGCCCGGGGCTGCGCCGGCTGGGGCGCAATGCCGTGGCGGTGGTGGTTGGGCTGGTGGTGGTGGTGCTGGCGGTGCTGACCAGCTTTCAGCCCCTGTCCTCGACCATGCGCAACCACAAGACGGTGCGCTATCTGATCAACCCGCTCAACTCGGTCTACGCCATTGGCGTGATCGCCACCCAGCCCCTGCGACGCGACGTACGCACCTTGCTGACGCTGGGCACCGATGCCAGGCTGGGCCCCAGCCATGCCGGCGCGACCCGGCCGCCCCTGCTGCTGCTGGTGCTGGGCGAAACGGCCCGCATGGGCAACTTCAGCCTCAACGGCTATGCCCGGCCCACCACACCCGAGCTGGCGGCATTGCCGGTGATCAGCTGGCGCAACGCCTGGTCATGTGGCACCAGCACCGCCGCGTCGGTGCCCTGCATGTTCTCGCACCTGGGGCGCGATGGTTATGGCAGCCGCAAGGCCAACCACGAGAATCTGCTGGACGTGGCCCAGCGCGCCGGTCTGGCCGTGCTGTGGCTGGACAACCAGGCCGGCTGCAAGGGCTTGTGCGACCGGGTGCCGCATGCCGACACCGCCGGCCTGAAGGATCCCACCCTGTGCGCCGATGGCGAGTGCTGGGACCCGATCATGCTCAAGGGCCTGGACGAGCGCATCGCCGCCCTGCCGGCCGAGGCGCGTGCGCGCGGCGTGCTGGTGGTGATGCACCAGATGGGCAGCCACGGGCCGGCCTATTACAAGCGGGTGCCGCCAGTCTTCAAGCGCTTTACCCCCGAATGCAGCACCAACAATCTGCAAGATTGCAGCCAGCAGCAGCTGGTCAATGCCTACGACAACACCATCGCCTACACCGACCATTTCCTGGCCAGCACCATCGCCTGGCTGCAAAAGCGTCAGGCGGTCAACGACACCGCCATGGTTTATGTCTCAGACCACGGTGAATCGCTGGGCGAAAACAACCTCTACCTGCACGGCCTGCCCTATGCCATCGCGCCCGATCTGCAGAAGCGCGTGCCCTGGATCACCTGGCTCAGCCCCGGCTTTGCCCAGCGCCAGCGGCTGGACGCGGCCTGCCTCAAAAGCCGCGCCGACACCGAGATTTCACACGACCATTACTTCCACTCGGCACTGGGCCTGCTGGATGTGACTACCAGCGCCTACCAGCCCCAACTGGACGCCTACGCACCTTGCCGGTTGAAGTGAGGGCCCGGATCGGAGGGCGGGTCTGGGCTCTGAGCCCCATTTGATTGGCGGGCCGAAAGCCGACCTTTCGGCTTTTGCGCGAAAGCGTCGCGCCGGGCTGGCGTGTTTTGCTCCGTGTCCCCCGCCGTCAGCCTGGCGGCTGCCGGCTCCGCCTTTA
>JANOAQ010000583.1:0-2320 GCA_031411195.1 Burkholderiaceae bacterium
CCTGACCCTGCTCTTTCCCGGTGCCGCCACCCTGGCCGCCGCCGACCCGGCAGACATCGGCACGCTGGGCATCGTGCGCCAGCGGGTGCGTGCGCTGCAGGCCCTGGCCGCTGCGGTGGCCGAAGGCCGGCTGCACCTGCAGCCCGGTGCCGACCTGGCGCACACCCTGGCCACCCTGACCGCCCTGCCCGGCATCGGCGACTGGAGCGCCCAGTTGATCGCCCTGCGTACCCTGGGCTGGGCCGACGCCTGGCCCGCCGCCGACATCGTCCTGCTCAAGGCCCTGGGGCAGGCGCCGGGCGCGCGCGACGTGGCCGCCGGCACCGCTGCCGCCGAGGCTTGGCGGCCGTGGCGCGGCTACGCCGTCTTCAAGCTCTGGCTGGCCTTGGAATAGGCGCCGGCTACTGTCCCCTGGAACAAACACGATGAACCCTCACCCGAATCTGCAAGCCCAGGCCCGTCTGGCCACCCCGATGGGCCCGATGACCGCTGCCGCGACCGCCAATGGCCTGGCCGGCCTGTGGTTCGACGAGCAAAGCCACCACCCCGGCCTGCTGGCCGTGCCGGTGCATGCCGAGCAGCCCTGGCTGCAGGCCACTGCGCAGGCGCTGGCGGCCTATTTCGACGGCGCGGCCCAACCGCTGCAGGGCCTGGCGCTCGACCTGCATGGCACGCCCTTCCAGCAGGCTGTGTGGCGGGCGCTGCAAACCATCGAGCGCGGCGCCACCTGCACCTACGGCCAGATCGCCTTGCAAGTGGGATCGGCGGCGGCGGTGCGTGCAGCGGGCGCGGCCATCGGCCGCAACCCGGTGGGCATCCTGGTGCCGTGCCATCGGGTGATCGGCAGCAACGGCTCGCTCACCGGCTATGCCGGCGGGCTGCACCGCAAGCAGGCGCTGCTGCAGCGCGAAGGTGTGCTGCTGCTGTGAAGCCACGTGATCTGGCCGACCTGCTGCTGTTGGCGGCCATCTGGGGCGGCAGCTTTATGTTCATGCGGGTGGCGGTGCCTGGCTTCGGGCCGGTGGCCCTGGCCTTCGTGCGGGTGGCGGGCGCGGCACTCTTATTGTTGCCATTGCTGATTTGGCGAGGCGAAGCGGGTGTGCTGCGCCGGCGCTGGCGGCCCTTGCTGGTGCTGGGGCTGATTAACTCGGCGCTGCCTTTCCTGTGCTTCGGCTATGCGGTCTACACCTTGCCGGCGGCGCTGGCCGCCATCTTCAACGCGGCCACGCCGCTGTTCACCGCGCTGATCGCCTGGGCCTGGCTGGGCGACCCGCTCACGCGCTGGCGCAGCCTGGGCCTGGCGCTGGGATTTGCCGGGGTCGTGGGGCTGGCGCTGGTCAAGTCGGTGTCCACCGGGGTGCTGGGGCAGCTGCAGTGGGACCGTGCCACGCTGCTGGCCATCGGCGCCTGCCTGCTGGGCACGCTGTTTTACGGCCTGGCGGCCAGCCACGCCAAGCGCTACCTGGCCGGTGTGCCGGCCATGGCGATGGCGGCGGGCACGCAACTGGCGGCGGCGCTGGCCCTGGCCCTGCCGGCGGCGGCCACCTGGCCGGCCCACAACCCGGGTTGGCAAGATTGGCTGGCCGCAGCAGCCCTGGCCGCATTGGCATCGGGCGTGGCCTACATCCTGTACTTTCGCCTGATCAGCCGAATGGGGCCGACAGGCGCCTCGTCGGTGACTTTCCTGGTGCCGGTGTTCGCGGCGATGTGGGGTTATGCCTTCTTGGGCGAAGGCGTCACCGCCGCGATGGGGCTGGGCGGTGCGGTCATCCTGGCCGGCACCGCGCTGGTGCTGGGCCTGTGGCCGCGCAAGCGAGCAGCGGCAAGCACCTAAAATGCGCGGTTTACCCCAACGCAGCGAGTGAGCCCGTGGCCGCCAACATCCTTCAAAGTCTTCCCGTCGGCGAGCGTGTCGGCATCGCGTTTTCGGGTGGCCTGGACACCAGTGCCGCCGTGCTCTGGATGCGCAGCAAGGGCGCCATCCCCTGCGCCTACACCGCCCACCTGGGCCAGCCCGACGAGAGCGACTACGACGACATCCCCCGCAAGGCCATCGCCTACGGCGCCGACAAGGCCCGGCTGATCGATTGCCGTGCGCAGCTGGTGGCCGAGGGCATCGCCGCCATCCAGTGCGGCGCCTTCCACATCAGCACCGGTGGCGCCACCTACTTCAACACCACGCCACTGGGCCGCGCTGTCACCGGCACCGCGCTGGTGGTGGCGATGAAGGAAGACGACGTCAACATCTGGGGCGACGGCAGCACCTACAAGGGCAACGACATCGAGCGCTTTTACCGCTATGGCCTGCTGGCCAACCCGG
>JANOAQ010000584.1:0-7355 GCA_031411195.1 Burkholderiaceae bacterium
CATCACCGGCGTGCTCGATCTGGTGGGCATGCCGGTGCCCGATGTGTACAGCGCCGAGTTGTCCGAGTTCGTGTTTGCTGCCGGCGTGAAGCTGATGCAGACCCGCCGCCCCGACGTGATGTACCTCAGCACCACCGACTACATCCAGCACAAGCACGCGCCCGGCACGCCCGGCGCCAATGCCTTCTACGCCATGATGGACCGCTACCTGGGCCAGCTTGACGCCATGGGCTGCGTGATCGCACTCACTGCGGACCACGGCATGAACGCCAAGACCGGCATGGACGCCAGGCCTGACGTGATCTACCTGCAAGACCTGCTCGATGATTGGACGGGTATGGGCGCCTGCCGCGTCATCCTGCCCATCACCGACCCGTATGTGGTGCACCACGGCGCACTGGGCTCGTTTGCCACGGTGTACCTGCCCGCCGGCTGCGACGAGGCGGCACTGATCACCCGTTTGGCGGCGCGGCGCGGCATCGAAGGCGTCTACACCCGCGCCCGGGCGGCAGAACACTTCGAACTGCCGCCCGACCGCATCGGCGACCTGGTCATCATCTCCGAGCGCTTCACCGTGCTGGGCACCAGTGCGGCGCGGCACGATCTGTCGGCACTGGATGTGCCGCTTCGCTCGCACGGCGGTGTGTCCGAGCAACGCGTGCCGGTCATCCTCAACCGCGCCATCGCCGGCATCGACCACCAGCGCCGTTGGCGCAACTTCGATGCCTTCGATCTGGCACTGAACTTTGCGCAATGACGCCACGCACAGTGAAGCCATGAGCACCGACGTCAAGCACGAAGGCCTGCGCATCGGCGGCCAGGTGGTGGGCGCGGGCCGCGCGGCCCACATCGCCGTGCACAACCCCTACACCGGCGCGCTGGTGGGCACGGTTCCCAAGGCCACCCTGGCCGAGGTGCAGCAGGCCTTCAGCATCGCCCAGTCCTACAAGGCCAGGCTCAGCCGCTTCGAGCGCGCCAACATCCTGAACAAGGCCGCAGCGGCGGTGCGCAGCCGCACCGCCGAGATCGCTGCGCTCATCACCGCCGAGAGCGGCCTGTGCCTGAAGGACAGCACCTACGAGGCCGGCCGGGTGGCCGATGTGCTGATGTTCGGCGCGCACGAGGTGCTCAAGGATGACGGCCAGACTTTCAGCTGCGACATCACGCCGCACGGCCGCCAGCGCAAGGTCTACACCCAGCGCGACCCGCTGCTGGGCGTGATCACCGCCATCACGCCTTTCAACCACCCGATGAACCAGGTGGCGCACAAGGTGGTGCCCTCGATTGCCACCAACAACCGCATGGTGCTCAAGCCCAGCGAGAAGGTGCCGCTGTCGGCGCTGCTGCTGGCCGACATCCTGTACGCAGCGGGCCTGCCGCCCGAGATGCTGAGCGTGCTGACCGGCGACCCGCGCGAGATTGCCGACGAGCTGCTGACCAACCCCCACGTCGACCTGATCACCTTCACCGGCGGCGTGGCGATTGGCAAGTACATCGCCAGCAAGGCCGGCTACCGGCGCATCGTGCTCGAGCTGGGCGGCAACGACCCGATCATCGTGATGGACGACGCCGACATCGACGAGGCCAGCAGCCTGGCGGTGTCTGGCAGCTACAAGAACTCGGGCCAGCGCTGCACGGCGGTCAAGCGCCTGCTGGTGCACCAGAAGGTGGCGGCCGCCTTCACCGACGCGGTGGTGGCCAAGACCCGGGCGTGGGCTTTCGGCAACCCGGCCGATGCCACCACCGAGATGGGCACGGTCATCGACGAGGCTGCGGCGCGGCTGTTTCAGCAGCGGGTGGACGAGGCCATCGCCCAAGGTGCCCGCCTTCTGGCCGGCCACACGCGTGATGGCGCGCTGTACGCGCCCACCGTGATCGACCGCGTGCACCCCGAGATGGCGGTGGTGCGCGAAGAAACCTTCGGCCCGGTGTCGCCCATCCTCACCTTTGCCAACATCGACGAAGCCATCGCGCTGGCCAACGGCACGGCCTACGGCCTGTCGTCGGCGGTGTGCACCAACCGCATGAGCGACATCACCCGCTTCGTCAACGAGTTGCAGATGGGCACCGTCAATGTGCGCGAGGTGCCCGGCTACCGGCTGGAACTGACGCCTTTTGGCGGCATCAAGGACTCGGGCCTGGGCTACAAGGAAGGGGTGCAAGAGGCGATGAAGAGCTTCACCAACACCAAGACCTACTCGATCCCATGGGTATGACCCCCCCCGAAGCGCCGTTGGCGCCCCTTGCAGGTCGCGCTGTGCCCGAGGCCCAGCCCTTCGGCAGGCACAAACGGCACACCGTTTGTGTCCGGTCTCAGCCCCCCAGGGGGCAACGCCAACGGCCCGGCAAAGCCGGTTCCGTGGCGTTCACTTGGTAAGAACTTGACCCACTTGCTGAATCTTCTCGCGGCGATTGCCCTGCTGGTTTGGGGCACGCACATCGTGCGCACCGGCATGCTGCGGGTGTTCGGCGAGAACCTGCGCGCCATCCTGGCGCGCAGCTTCGGCAACCGGTTCACCTCGCTGCTGGCCGGCCTGGGCGTCACCAGCCTGGTGCAGAGCAGCACCGCCACCTGCCTGATCGTGGCCAGCTTCGTCGGCAAGGGCCTGGTGCCCACGGCAGCCGCGCTGGCGGTGATGCTGGGCGCCGATGTGGGCACGGCCATGATGGCGGTGGTGTTCTCGTTCGACCTGAGCTGGCTCTCGCCCTTGCTCATTTTCGTGGGCGTGGTGATGTTCATCGCCCGCCAGGCCACCGGCGCCGGGCGCATCGGCCGGGTGTTGATCGGCCTGGGGCTGATCACGCTGGCGCTGCAGTTGATCGTGGCGCCACCAGGCCGCTGGTCGAAAGCCCGGCGGTGCGCGCCCTGCTGGCGGCGCTGCCCAACGAGGTGCTGCTCGACATCGTGGTGGGCGCGGTGCTGGCGGTGCTGTCCTACAGCAGCCTGGCCATCGTGTTGCTGACGGCCACGCTGGCCTCGCAGGCGGTGCTGCCCACGGGCGTGGCGCTGGGCCTGGTGATCGGTGCCAACCTGGGCAGCGGGCTGCTGGCCATCCTGGCCACGGCAAACGACAACCCGCAAACCCGCCGCCTGCCGCTGGGCAACCTGATGTTCAAGCTGATGGGTGCAGCGGTGGCCGTGCCCCTGCTGCCCCAGGCCCACATCCAGCTGCAGCATTGGGTGCCGGCGGTGCATGCGCAGGTGGTGGTGTTCCACCTGGGTTTCAACGTGGCGATGGCGCTGCTCTTCATCGGTCTGACCGGGCTGGTGGCGCGGCAGGTCGAGCGCTGGTTGCCCACGCCCCAGGCGGCCAGTGCCGGCCTGCGCACCAGCCACCTCGATGCGGTGGCGCTGGCCACCCCCAGCCTGGCCATCAGCTGCGCCGCGCGTGAAGCCCTGCACCAGGCCGATGTGGTCGAGACCATGCTGCGCGGCATGCTGCCCGTGCTGCGAGACAACGACCTGGTGCTGGCCGAACGGCTGCGCCGCATGGACGACACGGTCGACCACCTCTACAGCGCCATCAAGTTCTACCTGACGCAGATCTCGCGTGAGGCACTCAGCGAGCGCGAAGGCCGCCGCTGGACCGACATCGTCAGCTTCACCATCAACATGGAGCAGATCGGTGATTGCATCGAGCGGGTGCTCATCGACATCGAAGACAAGAAGATCCGCCCGCAGCGCAGCTTCTCCGACGCCGGCCTGGCGGAGGTTTGCTACCTGCACGAGCGCCTGCAGTCCAACCTGCGTCTGGGCATGAGCGTGTTCCTCGATGGCCATGTGCGCGATGCGCAAAAGCTGCTGGAAGAAAAGGCGCGCTTTCGTGACCTGGAGCACCAGTACGCGGCCAACCACATCGCCCGCCTGCAGGACAACACCGCCCTCAGCATCGAGACCAGCTCGCTGCACCTGGATCTGTTGTCCGAGTTGAAGCGCATCAACTCGCACATCTGCTCCATCGCCTACCCCATCCTCGAAAGCAAGGGCGCCTTGTCGGCCACCCGGCTGCGACCCTCGCAGTTGGTCGATCTGGACGAACTGCCCGGCAAAGCCCAGCCATGATCAGCATCGACGACATCGAACACGCCTTCACCACCAAGGGCCACGAGCAGTACAGCGGCGAGCCCGTCACCCAGTTGCAGCACGCGCTGCAATCGGCCGCGCTGGCCGAGGCCGATGGCGCCGACGACGAACTGGTCACCGCTGCCCTGCTGCACGACCTGGGCCACCTGCTGCACGACTTGGGCCGCACCTTGGGCGGCACGCCCAGCCTGCGCGGCGTGGACGACCTGCACCAGTTCATTGCCATCCCTTTTTTGCGGGGCTTGTTCTCTGACCGGGTGCTCGGCGCGGTGCAGGGCCATGTGGACGCCAAGCGCTATTTGTGCGCCACCCGGCCGGGTTACCTCAAAGCGCTGTCGGCCGATTCACAGCGCAGCCTGGTGCTGCAGGGTGGGGTGTTCGATGCCACCCATGCAGCCCAGTTCATCGCCAAGCCGGGTGCTGCCGATGCGGTGCGCCTGCGGCTTTGGGACGATCTGGCGAAGTCAGCCACGGCGGTCACGCCGCCACTGGGTCACTTTCTGCAACGTGCCCGGCGTTGCGCACTTTGAGCACGCCTGCCGCGCTGGCCCTCAGCTGGCCGGTGGTGGCCGCCGTGCTGGTGGGCGCGCTGCTGCACGCCAGCTGGAACGCCCTGGTCAAGAGCAGTGGCGACAAACCGCTGGACACCGCCCTGGTGCATTTGCTGGGCGCCGTGGTGGCGCTGCCGCTGCTGGTGCTGGTGGGCCTGCCCGGCACGGCCGGCCTGCCCTACATCGCCGCCAGCCTGCTCATCCACATCGCTTACTACATTGCCCTGGCCGGCGCCTACCAGCATGGTGAGCTGGGTCTCACCTACCCCATCATGCGCGGCTTTGCACCGCTGCTGGTGGCCCTGGCCAGTGGCAGCTTCATCGGCGAAACACCCAGCCTGGCGGCCTGGGCCGGGGTGATCGGCATCACCACCGGCGTGGCCCTGGTGGGCCTGGCCCACCCGGGCGAAGCGCTGCACCACCGCAAGGCGCTGGTGTTTGCGTTTGCCAACGCGGGCATCATTGCCGTCTACACCGTGGTCGACGGCCTGGGCGTGCGGGCCGAGGTGGCCGGCGGCGGCAATGCCCTGCGCTACGTGATGCTGCTCTTCGTGCTGGATGGCTTTGCCTACCCGCTGCTGGTGTGGTTGCGCCGAGGCGCCACCGGCCGGGCCCACATCCTGGCCTATGCCCGCCAGCGCTGGCCGCTGGCTGCGCTGGGCGGCAGCGCCAGCATCGGAAGTTATGCCATTGCCCTGTGGGCCATGACGCGCGCGCCGGTGGCCAGCGTGGCCGCCCTGCGCGAAACCTCGGTGCTGTTTGCCGCCGTGCTGGGCACGGTGATATTGAAAGAGAAGTTCGGCCTGCAGCGCGCCATCGGTACCGGCGTCATCGTCGCCGGTGTGATGGCCCTGCGGCTGGGCTGAAGGAGACGACGCGATGGTTTTACCCACCCATGTGCAGACCCTCATCGTGGGCGGCGGCATTGCCGGATGCTCTACGGCCTACCACCTCACCCAACTGGGCCGCACCGATGTGCTGCTGCTGGAGCAGGGGCGCCTGACCAGTGGCACCACCTGGCATGCGGCCGGCCTGGTGGGGCAGATGCGGCCCAACCGCAGCATGACGGGCATGAGCCGCTACGGCATCTCGCTCTACAGCACGCTGGAAGCACAAACCGGCCTGGCCACCGGCTGGAAGCAATGTGGCAGCCTCAACGTGGCCAGTACGCCCGAGCGCTGGATGATGTTGCAGAAGCAGGCCGCGCTGGCGCGCAGCTTTGGTGTCGAGGTGCACCTGATCACGCCCAAAGAGGCCAGTGAACGCTACCCCCTCATGCGCACCGACGACCTGCACGGCGCCCTGTGGATACCGGGCGACGGCAAGGCCAACCCCACCGACCTGACCATGTCGCTGGCCAAGGGCGCGCGCAACCGCGGCGCCAAGCTGGTGGAAGGTGTGCAGGTGACCGGCGTCATCGTCGAAGACGGCCAGGGCATCGGGCAGGGCCCCCGTGTGGTCGGCGTCTACACCCTGCAGGACGGCCAGCCGGGCGAGGTGCGCTGCGAGACGCTGATCAATTGCGCCGGCCAGTGGGCGAGGCAGTTCGGCGCGCTGGCCGGGGTGAACGTGCCGCTGTATTCGGCCGAGCATTTCTACATCGTCACCGACCGCATCGAAGGCGTGCACCCCATGCTGCCGGTGATGCGCGACCCCGATGGCTTGATCTACTACAAAGAAGAAGTCGGCGGCCTGGTGATGGGCGGCTTCGAGCTGCAGGCCAAGCCTTGGGCGGTCGACCCCATCCCGGCCGACTTTCAATTTCAGTTGCTGGGTGAAGACTGGGACCAGTTCGAGCCGCTGATGACCAGCGCCATCCACCGCACGCCCTGCCTGGCCACCGCGCCGATCAAGATGCTGCTCAACGGGCCCGAGAGCTTCACGCCCGATGGCAACTTCATCCTGGGCGAGGCGCCGGGCCTGCGTGGCTACTTTGTCTGCGCGGGCTTCAATTCGGCCGGCATTGCCAACTCCGGCGGGGCGGGCAAGCTGATCGCCGAATGGGTGGTGGGCGGTGAAGCCCCGCAAGACCTGTGGGAGGTGGATATCCGCCGCTTTGGCAGCTTCACCGGCAACCGCTGCGCCCTGGCCCAGCGCACCGCCGAGACCCTGGGCCTGCACTACGCCATGCGCTGGCCACGGCAAGAGCTGCAAAGCGCCCGGCCGCTGCGCACCAGCGCCTTGTACGACCGCCTGGCCGCACGGGGCGCCGAGTTCGGCAGCAAGAACGGCTGGGAGCGTGCCAACTACTTTCGCCCCGGCAGTGCCCAGGCGCCCGCCCACACCCTGGGCCGCCCGGGCTGGCTGCCCTGGGTGATTGAAGAGCAACGCGCCACCCGCCAGGCCGTGGCCCTGTACGACCAGACCAGCTTTGGCAAGCTGCTGCTGCAGGGGCGCGATGCCCTGTGCGTGCTGCAGCGCCTGTGCGCCAACCAGATCGACGTGCCGGTGGGCCGCCTGGTCTACACCGCCATGCTCAATGCACGCGGCGGCTTCGAGAGCGACCTCACCGTGCTGCGCGAGGCGGCCGACCGCTTCCTCATCGTCACCGGCTCGGCCCAGCCGGTGCGTGATGCCGACTGGATCAGGCGCCACATCGCCCGCCACGAGCATGCGGTGCTGACGGATGTGAGCGCGCTCACCAGCGTGCTGTCGGTGATGGGCCCGCGCGCCCGCGACTTGCTGGCCCGCCTGAGCCCCGACGACCTGTCGCCCGCCGC
>JANOAQ010000585.1:0-4301 GCA_031411195.1 Burkholderiaceae bacterium
CCTGAAAGACCAGCGCGAAGCCCGCGCGGTGGAACTGGACAAGGCCCTGACCTTGCTGTTGCAGACCAACGCCCAGTACGCGGGTGGCCGCCTGGCCGAGCGCCGCAGGGCGGTGGAAACCGGTTGGGTTTTTTGCCGACCGGCCGTCGTCATCAGTGGCGGAGTGACAGATTTGGTCTCACAACAGTGACGAATTTGCTTCGGTCTACGTCCAGCGACGCTGAAGGCATTCGCAAAAGCTTTGAAGGCTTGTCGCTGGAAACCATCACGTACATGGTCGCCTCCGGCATGGGCGTGACGGTGGTGCCGCAACTCAGCGTCCCGAAAGAACCCGACCGGCATGTCGTCTACGTGCCGTTTGCAGCACCGGTTCCGATGCGCCGTGTGGTGCTGACGTGGCGGCGCACGTTCACGCGCCACGAGGCGATTGCGGCGCTGCGCAATGCGATCAATGCCTGCGAGCTTCGGGGCGTCTCGCGGCTGGCGGCATAGGACGCTTCGCGAACCTGGTTCGAAAGCCTTGATCCGTCAACCGCAGTCCTCTTGGAGGCGAGTGAGCCCTGTTCTCGGGACCGGTGCAGTCGACGTATTGAAGGGCTCAACGAAAAACGCATGACCGAAGTCATGCGTTCAGGGCTGGCCCGGGACCACCCGATGCCAGGTGGCGGCTGCGCGGCGGCGCGGGGCAAGGCCTGTCAGGCCTTGCCCCAGAGATCACGCCAGGTCGTAGCGATCGAGGTTCATGACCTTATTCCAGGCTGCCACAAAATCACGCACAAACGGCTGCTTTGAGTCGTTGCATGCATAGACCTCTGCGACGGCTCGGAGCTGGGAGTTCGAACCGAAGACGAGATCGACCACGGTGCCCGTCCACTTGACTTCGCCCGACGCCCGGTCACACCCCACCAGCACACCTTCGGTCAAAGTGGGCTTTGGCGCAGTGGTGTCCGGGTTGACATTCATGTCGATCAGACCGGTCATCTCAGAACCGCCGTCTGGCGACGCGCCTTTGGACGGATTGGGCGACGACGTGGACGACTGCCACCGGGTGGACATGTCGAGCAAGTTCACGAAGAAATCGTTGGTCAATGTCTCGGGCGTCTTGGTGAAGACGCCGTGTGCGGACTGCCCGAAGTTGGCATTCAGCACGCGCATGCCACCGACCAGAACCGTCAGCTCCGGGGCGGTCAGCGTCATCAGGTTGGCGCGGTCCACCAGCAGTTCGGCCGCCGATCCGTCGTGTCCCTTGCGCAGGTAGTTTCGGAACCCGTCTGAAGTCGGCTCCAGTACGGCGAACGAGTCCACATCGGTCTGCGCTTGTGAAGCATCGGTGCGCCCCGGCGAGAAGGGAACCTTCACGTCTTGTCCGGCCTTCTTTGCAGCCGCCTCGACGGCTGCACAGCCGCCCAGCACGATCAAGTCAGCCAGCGAGACCTTCTTGCCGTCCGACTGGGCACCGTTGAAGTCCATTTGAACCGCTTCCAGCTTCTCAAGAACCTTCGCCAGTTCGACTGGTTGATTCACTTCCCAGAACTTTTGCGGAGCAAGGCGAATGCGCGCCCCGTTGGCGCCGCCGCGCTTGTCGCTGCCGCGGAAGGTTGCCGCCGAAGCCCAGGCCGTCGAGACCAGTTGGGAGATGGAAAGTCCGCAGGCGAGCACCTTGGCCTTCAAGACAGCAATGTCTTGCTCGCCGATCAATGCATGGTCGACCGCAGGAACGGGGTCTTGCCACAGCAGTTCTTCCTTGGGCACCAGCGGGCCAAGGTAGCGCGCGACCGGCCCCATGTCACGGTGCGTGAGCTTGTACCAGGCCCGGGCATAGGCGTCGGCGAACTCGTGTGGGTTCTGGTGGAAGCGCCGGGAAATCTTCTCGTAGGCCGGGTCCGTTCTCAGGGAAAGGTCGGTGGTGGCCATCATCGGCGCATGCCGCTTCGACGGGTCGTGGGCATCAGGCACGGTGTCTGCGCCAGCGCCGTCCTTGGGCTTCCACTGCTGCGCGCCCGCTGGGCTCTTCGTGAGTTCCCACTCGTAGCCGAACAGGGTGTCGAAGTAGCTGTTGTCCCAGGTGATTGGGGTGGGAGTCCATGCGCCTTCCAGGCCGCTGGTGATGGTGTGGACGCCTTTGCCGCCGCCGAAGGAGTTTTTCCAGCCCAGGCCTTGTTCGGCGATGTCGGCGCCTTCGGGCTCGGGCCCGACGTACTTCTCGGGGTCGGCTGCGCCATGGGTTTTGCCGAAGGTGTGACCACCGGCAATGAGTGCCACTGTTTCCTCGTCGTTCATCGCCATGCGGGCAAAGGTCTCACGGATATCGCGCGCCGCGGCGATGGGATCCGGGTTGCCGTTAGGGCCTTGCGGATTGACGTAGATCAGGCCCATCTGAACGGCGCCGAGCGGGTTCTCGAGTTGACGGTCGCCGGTGTAGCGCTTGTCGCCAAGCCAGGTGTCTTCAGGTCCCCAGTAAATGTCCTCGCCTGGCTCCCAGACGTCTTCGCGCCCACCGGCGAAACCGAAGGTCTTGAAGCCCATCGTGTCCATCGCGACGGTGCCGGTCAGAACAATCAAATCAGCCCAGGAAATTTTCCGCCCATATTTTTGCTTGATCGGCCAGAGCAAGCGGCGCGCCTTGTCGAGGTTGCCGTTGTCCGGCCAGCTGTTGAGCGGCGCAAATCGCTGGGTGCCGAAGCCTGAACCGCCGCGACCATCGGCGATGCGGTAAGTGCCGGCGCTGTGCCAGGCCATGCGGACGAAGAACGGGCCGTAGTGACCGTAGTCCGCTGGCCACCAGTCCTGAGAATCGGTCATCAAAACGTGCAGGTCTTTGACCACGGCGTGCAAGTCGAGGCTCTTGAACTCCTCAGCGTAGTTGAACTCCTTGCCCATGGGATCAGAGCGCTCGGAGTGCTGCTGCAAGATCTTCAGATTCAGCTGATTGGGCCACCAGTCTGCGTTCGTTCGACCCCCAGCGGCTGTGTGCTTGCGAGCGCTGCTCGGGAACGGACATTTTGTTTCGGTCGACATGGTTCTCTCCTCGGGATGGATGCGATTTCTTTCCGTGCCGAGTCTAGAGTTGTGGGCTCTGATCGATCAACGAAATATTTCTAATTGCTTCAATAGCGCAGCCTTACAAACTCATCGGGCCAATCTCTGGGCCTCACCTTCGAAGGCTTCAACGAGCTCGACTCGTTCATCGCTTTCGGCCTGCTGAACTGCCTGAGCACGCCGCACCGCAGAGCCAGGAAAAGCGAGCGACTTGATCCCGCTCAAGCTCACCGACTCGCTTTGCCTTGAGTTATCGACAGTCCCTTCAGGCCCGCCCAATCGTGCCGATAGCAGGGGTATTTGCAGGCTTTGCACCGCTCCGGTGCCCTTCCTGTTGCTTTTCGGGAACCCTCATGACTTTTCTGCGCAACCTGCGCCTGGCTCACAAGTTCAGCCTGATCGGCCTGTTGATGCTGGCCATGACCGCACCGCCCACCGTCGATCTGATCCTGAAAAAGCGGGATGGGCTGCAAACGGTGCAGCACGAGGCCGATGGCATCAGACCGGTCGGCGATGCGCTCAAGACCTTGCGCCTGACCCAGGTGCACCGGGGCATCAGCACCAACTGGCTGTCCGGCAACGACAGCCTGAAGGACCAGCGCGAAGCCCGCGCGGTGGAGCTGGACAAAGCTCTGGCGGCGCTGTCGCAAAGCAGTGCTCAGTACGCGGGTGGCCGCCTGGCCGAGCGCCGCAGCGCGGTACTCGCCGAATGGCAAACGCTGCGCGAGGCGGTGGCGTCCAAGGCCGTCGACGGCCCCACCGGCTATGCCCGCCACACCGCGCTGGTGGCCGCCCAGATGCGCCTGATCGGTGATGTGGCCGATCGCTCGGGCCTGATGCTCGACCCGGAGCCCGGCGCCTACTACCTGATTGCCCTGGTGGTGGACACCCTGCCCAAGCTGAGCGAGCTGATGGGCCAGAGCCGCGCCCTGGGTGCGCTCTACCTCAAGCGCGCTGCCATCACCCCCGCCGAGCGTGCCGGGCTGCAGGCCCTGCTGGACCAGCTGGCACGCCAGAGCGCCGACCTGGAACGCTACACCGCCAATGTGCGCGAAGCCGACCCGGTCCTGGCGGCGGCCATCGACACGGCGCGCCGCACGGCCGAGCAATCCATTGCCGAAGCCGGTGCACTGGTGCGCAGCACCTTGATCACGCCGACCGCGCTGGAGGCGCCCACGGCGGCCTACTTCACCGCCATGACCGGGCACATCGACAACTTGTTCAAGCTGTCCGACGCCAGCTTTGCAGCGCTGGACATCACC
>JANOAQ010000586.1:0-8847 GCA_031411195.1 Burkholderiaceae bacterium
CGGCGGCGGCGCCGGCCGGGCCAGTTGCTGGGCCACCACCTTGGTGATGGCGTCACCGCTGGCGCGGGTGGCGGGCACGGCCTGGCACAGGCCCATCAGGTTGCCCAGGTCGCTGCCGGCCGCGGCCTTGGCGGCGGCCACATGCACGTCTACGCTGGATTGCGACGGCGCGGTCTGGGCCTGAACGCCGACGCTGGCGGCCAGGGTGAGGGCCAGCGCCGAGGGGCAAAGCCTGCTGAAAGGGCGAAGGATCATGGCGTTTGCCTCCAGTGCGGTCGGGTCGTGGCACCGTACGGATGCCGGCAGTCGGCCATGCTAAGGCCGGCGGCGGCCGGCGGCGGCCGATTTCGGGCCAGCCACGCCCGCAGCGCGGCCCGGAAGGGGTCGCCGTCCCCTGGGTCCGGGGTGGGCAATCGGCGTGACAAGCATCACACTTGGCGCCCTGACGCACACCCTGGGGCCATTCATGCCTGCTCGACCCAATTGCCTGGTCCGTGGCCGCACCCGCGGCCACCCGGCGCGTGGCTTCACGTTGATTGAGCAGTTGGCGGCGCTCACCCTTGCGGCCACCGCCTCGGCGACCGCCTTGCCGGTGCTGGCCGAGTTTCAGGCCGAAGGCCGTTCGGCGGCCCTGCACAGCCTGGCCGCAAGCGCCACGTCGGCAGGCGTGCTCAACCAGGCCGGCTGTCTGGTCACCCAGCAGGTGCCCACGCCCGGCAAATGCCAGCCCATCGCCGATTGCCAGGCAGTGGCCGGCTTGTTGATGCTTGAACTGCCCACGGGCCACCGCATCCTGCCCGGCGCCCTGGGTTCGGGTGCCAACGGCGTTGAGGGCGCTTGCACCCTGCAGCGCGGCGATGGCGCCACGGCCGCATTCCGAGGCGTCAGCGCAGGGCTGTGAAACGGCTGGGCATGCCGGGCTGACCGGGGGCACCGGTCAGCGGCGCGTCGATCGGGGTGTCAATCCGGGTGCGGATGGGCGAATCAATCGGCCGCCAGTTCCGCCAGGCTGGGCCCGCGGCCGATCTCGGGCATGGCGGGCGGGGCCCAGCTGACACCTTCTTCGGTGGCCCAGGCGGCCAAGCGGCCATCGGCGCGGGCGCTGGTGATGGTGTCATCCAGCGCTTGGCGAACGCTGGTGGCGCTGGCCAGGGTGACAAAACCCAGGTTCACGCCGATGGGCCGGCGCCAGGCGGCGGCCACGAGGGGCGCGCCGGGGTGCTGCAGGCGCCAGCCGTCCAGCAAGGCCAGCGGCAGCATCAATGCGTCGAAGCGGCCACCGCCTGCGCTGGCATGTTTCGCCAGTTCGCCCAGGGCATCGTCGCGCTGGCCCAGCGATACGAGGCGGGGCTTGAGCACGCCGAAGCGCCACATCATGGCCACGCTGCCGCCCAGGGTGCCGCTGGTGACGCCCAGCTTGCGCTCCCCCAGATCGGCCAGGCTGGCCAGCGGCGGTGCGCCCGCCGGCAAGGCCACGCCCAGGGCCATGCCCTGGTAGGCGCGGCTGGCGGCAGTGGCTTGCAGCGGCACGTAAGGGCGCTCGCGCTTGCGCGCCGCGCCGGGGTAATCGGGCGTGCGTGAGCTGGGCCGGGTGGGCGCGCCCACATCGCCCGCCAGTAGCGGAAAACCACTGGCCGCCTCGCAGACGCCGGCGGCCAGCAGCGCACCCACCTCATGCGCCAGGGTGCTTTCCTTCTCGAACTCGCTTTCGAAAGGCACCAGCTTGAGCGGCCGGCCCAGCGCAGCTGCGGCGGCCTGCGCGATGCGCACATCCAGCCCGCGCGCCTGCGCTGGTTGGCCGGCCACACCCTTCACCCAAAACGACAGCGGCGCGTTGTCGGCCGCCATGCACACGGTGAACGGCGCCGGCTGGGCCTGCGCCACAGCCGCAGCGAAAAACTGCCCCGCAGCGACCACCACCGCCAGGCACCGCCAGGCGTGCCCGGTCACGGCTCCTTCCCGCCCCGCGTGCCCACATAGGCCCACAGGATGCCAACTTGTTCGGGTGTCAGCGCCTCCTTGAACGAGGGCATGTTGCCCTTGCCGTTGGTGACACTGGCCTGGAACCGGTCGGCCTGGTCGATCGGAAACTTGCGCAGGTCGAACACCGTGGTGCCGGCGTTGACCATGTTGCGGCCGTGGCACTGGGCGCAGACGCGGTGGAACTGCGTGCGCCCGGCCTCGATCTGCTCGGCCGAGAAGCGCGCACCCCCGGCCGGCGCGTTGACCGGCCCGTTGGTGGCCTGCGCCAAGGTGGCCGCAGGCAACACGACAACGGCCTTTCCGAGCAGGCGTGCAACGCGCCAAACGGCCCTGGCCAGCGGCCGCCGTGGAACCGGCTCTGCCGGGCCACTGGCGGCGCCCCCCTGGGGGGGAGCGCCGCAGGCGCTTCGGGGGGGGATCATTTCAGGGAGAAGGTCCAGACGGAACCGCCGGCCGGGGTGGCCGCCATGCGCTCGTCACCCAGCAGGGCCCACACGCCACCGGCACCGGCGGTGATGGTGACGTACTGCTTGCCCTTGTGCTCCCAGGTGACGGGCAGGCCGATGATGCCGGTGCCCACGTTGAACTCGTAGAGCTTCTTGCCGGAGGTGGCATCGACCGCCATGAACTCACCCGTGGCCGCGCCGGTGAACACCAGGTTGCCACCCGTGCTCAGGGTGCCGGCCATGCTGGGCTGGCCCGGCCAGGCCATCTGCCACTTGCTCTTGCCGGTCATCGGGTCGATGGCGCTCAGGTAGCCGTGGGGCTGGTCCTTGGGCATGTTGACACCGCGGAAGTTGATGCCCAGGTACCACTCACCCCGCTTGTACTCGGGCTTGGCCAGCTGGTAGGGCCAGCTCAGGTTGAGCGTGTTGCCATAGGCCAGGCCGGTGGCAGGGTTCCACGACATCGGCGTCCAGTTCTTGCCACCCAGCACCGATGGCCACACCACCTCGTCACCGCCCGCGCGGATGTTCTTGGTGACCTGGCTCTCGACCGGCCGGCCGGTGGCCATGTCGATCTTGTCGGCCCAATTGACCTTCACGTACGGGTTGGCGGCCAGCAGCTTGCCGTTGGCGCGGTCCAGCACGTAGAAGAAGCCGTTGCGGTTGGCCTGGGCCAGCACCTTGCGCGGCTGGCCGGCGATCTTCATGTCGACCAGCATGCCCACCTCGGTGGCGTCATAGTCGTACGGATCGTTCGGGCTGAACTGGTAGTGCCAGACCAACTCGCCTGTCTTGGGGCGGATGGCCACCACCGAGCACACGTACAGGTTGTCGCCCATGCGCACCGTGGGGTTCCACGGGCCGGCATTGCCGGTGCCCCAGTACACCAGGTCGAGATCGGGGTCGTAGGCGCCGGTCAGCCAGGTGGGTGCGCCGCCCTTGCTGTGGGTATCGCCAGGCCAGGTGTCGCCACCCTTTTGATCGGGCGAGGCGGTGGTGTAGAACTTCCACAGGTGCTTGCCGGTGGCCGGATCCCAGCCGTCGATGAAGCCGCGCGTGCCGTACTCACCCCCGGCGATGCCGGTGATGACCACGCCGCCTGCGATCAGCGGGGCGCTGGTCATGGCATGGCCGTCCTGGTAGTTGGCCGCCTTCATCTTCCACAGCGTCTTGCCGGTCTTGGCGTCCATGGCCATGACGTGGGCGTCCAGCGTCACCCGAAAGATCTTGCCTTCGTAAATGGCCACGCCGCGGTTCAGGATGCCGCAGCAGGCGTACTTGAAGACATCTTGCGGCAGCTCGACGTCCTGCTTCCACACCTGCTTGCCGGTCAGCGGGTTCAGCGCGACGGTGCTGCTGAAGGTGGTGACGTACATCACCCCGTCGTGGATGATGGGCTGGCTTTCCTGGCCCTGCGGGTTGTTCAGGCTGTACGACCAGGCCGGTTGCAGCTTGGCCACATTGCCGGCGTTGATCTGCTTGAGTGCGCTGTAGCGCTGGTTGTTGTAGCCCATGCCGTAGGTGAGGATGTCACCGGGCGTGGTGGCGTCGGCCTTGAGGGCGGCGTCGGACTGGGCGTGCGCCGCCGGAGCGGCCAGAAAGGCCAGGGCCGCGCTGGCGGCCAGCCATCGGATGAGCTTCATGAGGTTGTCTCCGTGTGTGTGGGCGGTACACCGCCGCCCCCCACCGGGAAGTTTTCCCGGCCCTGCATGGTGCGCATTGGGCGCGGCGATGTCCATGCTTCGCGGGCTTTCCCTAGGGCTGAGCGCCCCCTGAGCCTGCCTACAGTGCGCAACGGGCCGAGTTGCACTGCGGCCGCCACCCGGGTGTTGCACGGTGCAACACCCACTGCGCCACAGGATGCCCCACCGAATGCAACGTTCGTCCGATCTCCAGGCCCGTCTGCAGACCGTGCGCGGCCACTACCGGGTCACCCCGTGGATACAACCACGCGAGGACGAAACGCCGTTGCTGCGGTCCTGGCAGCGCTGCCGCGATGCCGGCATGCGCGAGCACGAACGTGTCAGCTTCGAACTGGTCTCGCGTTCGATGCTGGCCGAGCTGGACGATCTGCATGGCGATCTGGTGCGAGACGCCCGCCCCGAGACCGAGCGCCTGGCGCACGCCCTGCGCGGCACTGGCAGTGCGGTGCTGCTGTTCAATGCGCGCGGCGTGGTGATCGACCGCCTGTGCCACGAGGCCGCCGCCAGTGCGCCGCTGTTGCTGGCCACCCGCAAGGGCGTGAACGTGTCCGAACGCTGCGTGGGCACCACCGCACCGGCCATCTGCATCGCCGAAGGCCTGCCTTACCTGGTGGGCCGCGACGCCCACTACTTTGCCAATGTTCGGCCCTTCTTCTGCGTGGCCGCGCCCATCGACAGCCCGGCCGGTGAGCGCCTGGGGGCGCTGGACATCACCACCTACGACAACGTACCGGGCTTCGACATCTACTCGCTGGTGGTCGATGCCGCCGCCGCGATCGAGAACAGCCTGTTCACGACGGCAGCCGACCGGCTGCTGGTGCACTTTCACCCGCGCTCCGAGCTGGTGGGTACGCCGATGGAGGGGTTGCTGCAGGTCAACGGCGAAGGCCAGGTGATCGGGGCCAACCGGGTAGCGGCGCGGCTGCTGTGCACCACGCGCGGCGGGCTGATGGGCCGCGAGTTCGGCGATCTGTTCGACCGCCGCCTGCAATCGCTGTTTGCCCGACCAGCCCGCGTGCGGGCCGACCTGGTGGAGATGAACACCCACGTCGGCCTGCAGGTGATGGCCCGCTTCGAAAGCGCCAGCAGCCAGAACGAAGCGGCCGGCGGGCCCAGCATTCAGCGCCTGGCCCCGGTGGAAGGCGCACCCCGCTGCGACCTGCCCGAAGCACCCAGCAATATGCGCGATCTGGAGCGGCAGGCCATCGAGCAGGCCCTGAGCACGCTGGGCGGCAATGTGTCGGCCGCCGCGCGGCAATTGGGCATCAGCCGCAACACCATTTACCGGCGGCGCAACGGGCTGGCCGATTGACCTGCCCCGTGCGCAGATCAGCGCCGGCAAAACATCATCTGCCGCGCCAGGGCTGACTTGAGCGGCGGCAGTGCCTGCAGCGCGGCCAGCCCCAGGCCGCGTGCGGCCGGCAGGCCCGGCCAGCGCCAGGTGAAGCTGCGCGCCAGAAAATCGGTGGCGGCGATCATGCTCCAGCGGTCGGGGCCACGCGCCCATTCCAGCCGGCGCAGCACCGCCGCCAGTTCATCGGGCGCTGCGCGGCGCAGGGCCTGCACCAGGGCGGCAGCGTCGCGCAGGCCCAGGTTCAGGCCCTGGCCGGCCACCGGGTGCAGGGTTTGCGCCGCATTGCCGATGCGCACGATGCGCCCGTCCACCAGGGTGCGCTCGGCATTGAGGCCCAGCGCAAAGTGCTTCAGCGCAGACAGGCCGGTCACCCGGCCC
Organism: Burkholderiaceae bacterium; assembly: GCA_031411195.1. GTDB lineage: Bacteria > Pseudomonadota > Gammaproteobacteria > Burkholderiales > Burkholderiaceae_C > Pseudaquabacterium. Next base: position 5,865 of record JANOAQ010000586.1, read on the forward strand.
GCCGCCGCAGGCAGCAAGGTGTTGAGCACGGCCAGGCGCTGCGCTTCGTTCAGCCCGGCCACGGGGTCGTCGGCGCTGCCCACGCACCACACCATGGCGGCGCGCGCGGTGCCCTCGGGCGCACCGGGCAGTGGCGGCAGCGGCGGCAAGGGCAGCAGGGCCAGCGGGCCTTCGCGGGTGAAGCGTTCCACGGCCAGACCGGGCGTGGCACCGGCCAGGGAGGCGGTGCCCACCCAGGCGGTCTGCCGATAGTCATGGACCACCGCCTTGCGCGCCTGGTCGGCAAATACGCCGCCTTCGGCCACCACGGCCAAGTCGAAACTCTCGACGATGCCCGCGTCCACCTGCACCGTGCCACGGCCGTCGCCGAGCTGCCGCACGTCGGCCACCGGTTGACCGAAGCGGCTGTGCAGGCGATGGGGGGCCTGCCGCTCGGCCGCCTGCCAGGCAAGCTGCAGGCTGCTGACCAGGGCACCGTAGCTCAGCACCGCGCCCAGCATTTCGACCTGCTCGTCGGCGGCGCGCAGGGTGACCTCGGCATCGAGCCAGGGCAGGTCCAGCGTGGGCGGGGCCTGAGAGACCAGCACTTCGCGGATGGGCTGGGCCGCGCCTTCGGGCCAGGCACCCAGGCGGCGCAGGGCCTGCACGCTGCCCAGGGCCAGGGCCAGGGTGCGTGGGTCGCCCGACACGTCCTTGTCGGCGGGGCGGGCATCGAACAGCGTGATTTCGGCCCGTGGCAGGCGCTGCGCCGCTTGCAGGGCCAGGGCCAGTCCGGCCGGCCCGGCGCCGATGACGGCCATGCGCCAGGCGGTGGCGGTGGCGGGGGTTTGGCGCGGGGTATCGGGCATGGCCACTCCAGTGTCAGTGCATGGCCAGCTCGGCCTGCGCCTGGGCGAATTGCGCCGGCGTGCCCAGGTTGTGCCAGGGGCCGGTGTACATCTGGCCGCCCAGCCGACCGGCATCGGCCGCCGCAAACAGGTGCGGCCGCAGCGGCTGGAACTGGCCCTCGGCCACGCCGTCGACCAGGCCGCGGCGGATCAGCGCCATGTTGGCGTAGGTGCAAGGCCGGGGCTGGCCGTCGGCCGGGCGCAGCACGCGGTCGCCGGCCAGCGCAAAGTCGCCGGCCGGGTTGAAGGGTGGGTTGGCCACCAGCCACAGCCGGGCCAGGTCATGGCCTTCTGCAAAGCGCTGTGCATCGGTCGGGTCAAATCGCCAGCCAGGCACGACGATGTCGCCCGACACCAGCCAGAACACCTCGCCCAGCAGCGGCAAGGCCTTGGCGATGCCACCGGCGGTTTCCAGCGGGCCGCCGTGGTCGCGGCCTTCCATCGAATAGTGGATCGTCAGCCCCCAGCGGCTGCCATCACCCAGCACCGCCGGGAAGCGGTCTTCCAGCCAGGCGGTGTTGATGACCACCTCGCGCACGCCGGCGGCGGCCAGGGCCATCAAATGCCATTCGATCATCGGCCGGCCAGCCACCGGCAGCAGGGGCTTGGGGCAGGTGTCCGTCAGCGGGCGCATGCGCTCGCCACGGCCGGCGGCCAGGATCAGGGCTTTGGGTTGTTCGGCGGCAATGCTGGGCATGGTTGCCGCAGTTTAGAACTGCGTTGTCTGCACGGTCGGCCAGCCGCACCCACCGCAGCTGCGGCAAGCCCAAGGGTGCAGAGCCGAGCAGGGCTCGTCCCGCGAGCACACGTCACAGGTTGTTGGACGCACTGCGTCGGCGCCGCGCCTCGCGTGCCAAGCCCTGCCCGGCCCCACACCCTCAGACTTGCGGATACGCCTGTGGACCGCAAACAGAGACAGGGGGCGTTCAGCCCAGCCCGATGGGCGCGGGCGCCGTCATCAGGATCTTCTGGAACAGCGGCTGGAAGACCTGCTCGGCTTCATGGCCGGTGAGCGGGTCGCGGTTGGCGGCAAAGGCGGCGTCCAGCGCGGCCCAGTCGGCCTCGGTCAGGTGGGCGCGCGCGGCCGGCAGTACCTCGGCTTCTTCGGCGCCCATGTGGGCGAGGTAAGCATCCACGTAGCGGGCGAGCGCGTCTACAAAGTCCTGGCGACGCTGGCCGCCCATCACCTCGAAGGCCAGCAGCGCAAGCGCCAGCTCGCGGATGGCGGCTTGGCCCCGGTCATGGTCAGCATCCAGGCGGTCGAGAGTGGCGCGCAACTCGGGGCAGCGCTCGCGCAGGCGGGGAAAGAGCAGTTCACTTTCTTTCGGGTGGTGCAGGCGCTCGGGGAACTCGTCCACATAGAACAGCATCGCGCGCAGCACGCTGAAATCGGGGGCATGGCCCTCGCGGTGGGCTTGCTCCACCAGCAGGCGCATCGACCGAAGCATGGCCGCCAGGGCCTGGTGTTCATCGTGGATCACATCGAGGGCAAGGTGTCGCATGGCCGGGCTTCTTCAGTTCAGGATGTCCCGAGCGTGAACCCGGCGCACGAAACTCACCTTGCGAAAGATCAAGTCCAGGGGCCGCGCCCACCGCACGGCAGATCGTGCACCGCCCGCTAAAATCAATGGTTTCCCCGCCCTACCAACCCCACCACGCCCCCGTGGCGCAGCGCATGGCCTCCTTCCAGAAACAAGACACCTCCCTGATGGCCAATGCGATTCGCGCGCTGGCGATGGACGCCGTGCAACAAGCCAACTCGGGCCACCCGGGTGCGCCCATGGGCATGGCCGAGATCGCCGTGGCCCTGTGGGGCCGCCACCTCAAGCACAACCCGGCCAACCCGCACTGGGCCGACCGCGACCGCTTCGTGCTGAGCAACGGCCACGGCTCGATGCTCATCTACGCGCTGCTGCACCTGTCGGGCTACGCGCTGCCGATGAGCGAGCTGCGCAACTTCCGCGTGCTGCACAGCATGACCCCGGGCCACCCCGAGGTGGGTGTGACGCCGGGCATCGAAACCACCACCGGCCCGCTGGGCCAGGGCATCAGCAACGCGGTGGGCATGGCGCTGGCCGAAAAGCTGCTGGCGCAAG
>JANOAQ010000587.1:0-9059 GCA_031411195.1 Burkholderiaceae bacterium
CCAGGGGTTGCGGGCTGCTCATCACGGGATCCGATCAATGGTGCGGCCGGCTTCAGGCGGCCAGCCGTTCGTCCAGCGCCAGGGCTTCGCTGAGCGCGCGGCGGGCGCGTTGCGGCGCATCGGCCGCCAGGTTCACGCCTACCGGCATGGAGACAGCCCGGTTCAGCCAGCGGCTCGATTGCGGGAAGGCGCGTGACAGGTCACCACCGTGGGCACGCACCAGCTCGGGCATGTGCGTCCAGGCGCCGGCAAAGTGCCAGCTGGTGGCCTCGGGCAAGATCTTGGTGGCCAGGCCATGGGCCAGCAGCGCAGCACGGCAACGGCGCGCGTTGGCCGCATCAGGCACGAAGAACACCAGCGCATCGGCCGTCTCGTAGGCACCGGCTGGCACCTCGCGCGGGGTGATGCCCGGCAGATCGTGCAGGGCCGCCCACAGGGCATCGCGGTTGGCACGCTGGGCGGCGACGATGGCGTCGAGCTTGCGCAACTGGGCCAGGCCCACCGCACCGGCCAGCTCGCCCATGCGGAAGTTGAAGCCGCTGGAGCTGCGTGAATCTTCCCAACGCGGCAGGGCGGGGTTGTTTTCGTGACCATGGTCATGCCAGGCCGCAGCACGGGCCCACAGGCCGGCATCGCGGGTGACCAGCATGCCGCCTTCACCGGTGGTCAAGGTCTTGGCAAAGTCGAAGCTCAGTGTGCCGGCCACGCCCCAGGTGCCCAAGGCCTTGCCGTCGAGCGAGCCGCCAAGGCCCCAGGCGGTGTCCTCGATCAGCGGGATGCCGTAGTGGTCGCACACGGCCTGGATCTCGCGCAGCCTGGCGGGTGTGCCCAGCATGTGCACCACGATGACGGCCTTGGTTCGGGCAGTGATGCGGCGCGCCAGGTCGGTGGGGTCCATGTTGAGGGTGGCATCCACCTCGGTGCACACCGGCGTGGCACGCGACTCGATGATGGCTTCGACCGTGGCCACAAAGGTGAAGGCCTGGGTGATCACTTCATCGCCCTCACCCACCCCCAGCCCGGCCAGCGCCACGCGCAGCGCAGCCGTGCCCGAGGTGACGGCCAGGCCATGCGGCACGGCCAGGCGCCGGGCCATGGCGGCCTCGAACTCCTTGACCTTGTAGCGCCCCTGGCGCTGCGCATCGAAGCCGTGGCGGAACAGCACCGCCCCGTGGTCGAAGATGTCCTGGATCTCGGCCAGTTCTTCCTGGCCCATCAATTCATAACCCGGCACGGTGGCTCCTGGGGATTACATCTGTTCGAACAGCGCGCGCACACGCTGGGGCGTGAGCACGGCCTTGAAGTCGGCGCCCAGCGCATTGGTCAGCGGTTTGGCGTGCACGATGCTGGCCTGGTACAGGGCCTCGAAGCCGGCGTCGTCCAGCCCCGCACACACGCCCTGGGGGATGTGCACCTGCTGGCCATCCACCCAGGCCCAGAACTCGTCGTAGGCGGCAGGGTAGAAGTCCTTCATCGCCCGCATCACGATGCAGTTGCCAACGCAGTGGTGGATGCCCAGCACCACGCTCAAGCCGGCCGACAAGGGGTGCACCACGCCCACGTAGCTGGTGGCAATCGCACAGCCGCCCAGGTAGGCGGCCACCATCAGCTTTTCGCGCCGATCGGGGGCCATCATGTCGCCGTGGCCGAAGACCTGGCGGCACAGGTTGATGGTCTCGCGCGAGTAGGCATCGCCGATCGCGTTGCGGTAGCTGCCGCCCAGGCTTTCGATGCAGTGGATGTAGGCATCCATGCCGGTGTGAAAGTACTGGTCGCGCGGCACGGTGGCCGTCAGCTCGGGGTCCATGATCACGTGGTCGAAGACCGTGTGGTCGCTGTTCATGCCCAGCTTCAGGCCGTTGTGCGGGTTGGTCATCACGCAGGTGCGGGTGGCTTCGGCACCGGTGCCGCTGATGGTGGGGATGCCGATCTTGAAGACGCCCGGCACCTTGACCAGATCCCAGCCCTGGTAGTCGGCCGCCTTGCCGCCATTGGTCAGCAGGTTGGACACCGATTTGGCCGTGTCCATGGTGATGCCACCGCCCAGGCCCACCAGCGCCGCCGGCTGGGTCAGGCCCCGGGCCTGCAGATCGGCCACCACGGCGTCGATGCCGTCGGTCTTGGGCTCGTGCGCGGTGGCCACGAACTGCAGCGCATCACCGGCCTGCAGACCCAAGCGGGTGGGCAGGGTGCTGTCGCCCTGGAAGAATTCATCCACCAGGAAGACGACACCCCCGCCCTGCCCTGCGGCACGGGCTGCGGCGCGGCGGCCGGTCAACAGCGGTTGCAGCTCAGCCAGCGAACCGGCCCCGATGTTGTATCGACCGACATTGCGCACCAGCTTCACGCCGGTATCCAGGTTCACGGTCATGACAGCCCCTCGTTCGACGGGTACATCGACCGATCCCCCGAGGGGATGGCGGGCCGGCTTGGGAGCGGCCCGGCGCTCGGCCCGCTCGCAGCAAATGACGTTGTCTGTTCCACAGCTTCTCCTGGGTGCTTGCACCTGCCCCGGAAGCCCGCTGTACCAAGCGCGGCAACCGTCAGGTGGCTCCAGGTGATGGGACCACAGGGCCCCCCCAGGCAAAGCGTGGGAAAACGGGGCGGATCAGGCGCTGTTCATCGCCAATTCGGGCTCGATTTGCGCTGGCGCGGCCAGCGCAGCAGGCGTGACGGAAACCACGGCCGGGGCCACCGCAGCAGTGTCCACCTCGTGCCAGGTGAAGCGCATCAGCCCGCGCGTCTTGGGCATGCCCGTGGCTGCACGGTGCTGGATCAAGGCCTGGTTGCGGGTGGTGTCGCGGTTCAGGCCGCTGGTGCGAAACGCGATCTGCTCGAAGGCGATGTCCGTCAGCAGCACCTCGGTGCCCACATGCTTGCGCCACATCATGCGAAACAGCACATCCTCGAATCCATAGTGGCCGCTGAAGTCTTCGTCATAGCCGCCGGTGGCAAAGAAGCCCTGGCGGGTGATGAGAAAGCTGTTGATGTGCGGCTCCACGTCGGCACCGTTCTCGGTACGGCGAAACACATGCAGCCGTTTGGCATCCAGGCGTGGCAGCGCATCGACGATCTTCAGCAGGCTGGCCTCGCTGACCACGTTGTCGACGTCGAAGTACAGCATCCACGGCGTTTCGGCCACGGTGGCGGCCAGGTTGCGGCAGCCGGGCATGTTCCAGGCGATGTCGTCGTCCACCCGCAGCAGGCGCAGATCGAGCGGGCCCTTGTGCACCGACAGCGGCACGTCCGAATGGTCGTCGATCACCAGAAACTTCAGCCGCGCCTGCAAAGCCGGGCTGAACTGGCGCCACAGCGCCAGTTGACGGTCCACCGGGCCCTGGGCGTTATAGACATGGGTGATGAGGGTGAGCTGTGCGGTCATGGGAGGCACCTGATCAGGGCGGTCATACAACATGGGTGATGCAGCGCGGGTTGAGGTACAGCCGCGCGCCCGCCTGCTGCAACAACGCGTGGTAGGGCACGTGCTCGCACACCTCGCGGCCGTCCACCAGTCCGGTGTAGCGGCCCTGGGCCACGATGGCGCCCTTGTACAAACCGAAGCCGCCAAAGGCCGAGCGCACCGGCACCCAGCCGGCCACACGCCCCGGTGCCAGTTGCTGGGTGGCCGCGTGGATCTCCTTGCCGGCATGCAGCACGGCATTGAGCCGGTGCTGGCCGTCCCACACATAGTCGTGCGGGCAGATGCTGTCTTCACGCAAGGCCCAGATGTCGTAGTACAGCGGCCACGAGAGCGGAAACACTGCGTCCCACACGCTGTCGAGCTGAAAGTTGCTCAAGAAGCCATCGGTGCTGAAGCGCTCACCCACCAGGCCGTCCAGGTCGGCCCAGCAGATGTAGTCGAACGCGCCGCGCTGCAGCACGTGGTCGAGCAGGCGGTTGCGGCCGTAGGCCAGGCGCTCGGTGCGCAGCGGCATGCGCTCAGCCACGCCCTGCTCGCGGATGGCGTGCAGCAGGCCGTCACGGGCATAGTGGTCCAGCAGGGCACCGGTGTCGTCGGTCGAGTCGTTTTCGTAGACGTGGATCTCGTGGCTGGCGAACAGGCTGCCCAGCTCACGCAGCTTGTTGATCGACGCGGGCAGGGCCTTGGCGCAACTGCGTGCGGTGCCGAGAAAGGCGATTTTCTGCCCGCGCAGTTGCTGGCGCACCTCTTGCAGCGGCCGCTCGGCCAGCAGGTGCAGCGCGCCTTGCGGTGCCACTTCGGCTTGGCCGCCGTGCACCGGCACTATGTCGAAGCCGAATCGGGCCCAGTTGTCGGGCCGGTGGAAGGTGATCTCGGCACGGTCACCGTCGATGTGCAGCCGGCAGGGCGGTGTCTGCCAGGCCAGCGGGTCGACCACCCGGGCCGCGCCGATGCGCACATCACGGATGGCCACGCCCGGCGTGCGCAGGGTGATGCCCTGCACGAAGGCATTCGTCTCGTTGGCCAGGCGGTGCTTCATGCGGCGACTTCGAGTGCGGGTTGGGTGGCTGATGCCAAAGCAGGCAGCGGCTCCATCAGGTCCGTCAAGCTGCGGGTGACGGCCTGCCAGCTGTAGCGGGCCAGCAGTTGCTCACGGGCGGCTGTGCGCTCGGGCGTGTTGCGCGGCGGGCGGCGGGAGATCACCTCGGTCATCGCGTGCACCAGGGCGTCGCTGTCGGGCACCCGAAAGCTGCCGAACATGTTCGGCTCGTCGGCCTTGGTGCCGGGGCGCGAGGGCAGGCGCGTGCTCAGCTCGGGTGGGCAGAAGTCATCGGTGGCACCACCGCCGGTCACGATCACCGGCGTGCCGCAGGCCATGGCTTCGAGCACCGGCATGTTGAAGCCTTCGGCCCGGTAGGGCGACACATAGGCATCGGCCACGCCGAACAGGGCCCGCAGTTGCGGCTGGTCCAGGCTGCCCGACACCAGCGAAATGCCGGCCAGCACGTGGCCATCGACCAAGCCAGGATTCTCGCGCGCCACCTGGGCCAGCGTGCGGTCAGCACCGATGCCGTACAGCGCCTTGTGGTCCTTGAGCAGCAAACGCGCATTCGGATGGGCCTGGCGCACTTGCGCAAAGGCCTTGATGAGAATGTCCAGCCCCTTGTTCCAGGTGGCCACGCCCACGTTGACGAACAGCACCTCGTCCTCGCTGATGCCCAGGGCCGCCCGGCCCTGCACCCGGTCGGGCGGGTTGAGCGGGGTGAAGACATCGGTCTTCACGCCGTGCGGCACCACGGCAATACCGGCCGGGTCGATGCCGTAGTCCAGCAACCGGTCACGCGACCAGCACGAAGGCGTGACGATGCGGTTCTCGCCCCGGGTGAAGGCGCCCACGTCGGCAGGCCGGGCGTCGAAGCAGTCGTCCACCAGGCCGCATTCGGTCACCATGAAGGTCAGTGTCTTCACGCCCGGATCGACCACCGACTTGAAGGGTGAGCTGATGCGCAGCAGGCAATCGGGCACCAGGCCGTCTGTCGGCACCGGAACGGCGTCGATGCGGGCCTGCTCTTCGGTGGTGAAGCCGGCGGGCATCTGCCTGGCGTTCCAGTGCTTCAGGAAGAAGGGCAGATCGCGGTGCAGCACGTTCCAGCGCTGGCGCCAGGCGGCATCGCCCAGCATCACCAGCAACTGGTACTGGTTGACCAGGGCGATGGAGTGGCTGACGCCGCGCCAGCCTTCAATGAGCAAGGTCTTCATGCAGGGGCTTTCATTGCAACCAATGGGTCAGGCCGGTGCCCAAAGAGGTGAGCGTGGCGTTCATCTGCTGCCCGTCGATCAGCGCGTTGGCGTACTGCACCCGCAGGTTGTAGTGGTCACTTTCGGCGGCGATGACGTCGAACAGCGAGCGGCGACCCAGTTGCTGCCACTGCTGCAGGGTGAAATTGCGCAGGCGGTCGCTGTCGCGCAGCACCAGGCCCACCCGCTTGAGCCGGTCGAAGGCCGCGCCGGCCTGCTCATGCACTTCCACGATGCGCTGGCGTCGCACTTCCAGGGCTTCGGCGCGCTGCAGCAGTGCGGCCTCGGCCCGCTTGCGGGCAGCCTGGGTGCTGTGCTCGATGGCCGGGTTGATCAGCGGGATGGTGAGGGTGACGCCAGCACTCAGGCCACCATTGCGCGGTGCCGTCCCGCTGCCCACCGTCAAGGTGGTATTGCCCGCCACGTTCCAGCTCACTTGCGGCTTGTTGCCGGCTTCCACCACGCGGGCGATCTCGCGCAGGGCATTGGCATTGGCGTCGAGCTGGCCGATGTCGGTGCTGCGCTCGGCGGCGCTCAACACACCGGGCAGGTTCGGCACGGCCAGCAGCAGGCTGGCCATGCCATCGGTGCCGGGCAGGCCATCGCCCACGATGCGGCGCAGTTTGGCTTCCACCTGCCTGGCTTGCGACTGGGCCTGGGTCTGTTGCAGCTCGGCCTGCTGCAACTGCTTGCGGGCCTGCACCAGTTCGCTGGCACGGCCCTTGTCGGCGTTGGCGATGGTTTCCAGCGCCTCGACCAGGCAACCCATCTTGCGCACGTTCTGGGCGTAGATCACCGCCTGCATGCGAAAGCGGTTGCGCTCCAGCGCCAGCGAGGTGGTGGACAGGGCAATCTGCTCCTGCACCGACAGCATGCCCAGCCGCGCCGATTCAGCCTGCTGGCGGCGCCAGTCGACGATGCGGTCGGTGCGGCCGCCGTCGAACAGCGTCTGGCTCAGGGTGACGCCGGCGCGCGCCTGCAGCAACGCCGCGTGGCCCGAGGTGCCACCGCTCAGATCCGGCCCCACCGAGCCATTGAACGAGGCTTGCGGCTTCTTGGCCGCCCTCGCCTCTTCCACGTCCTGGCTCGCGGCTTCGGCCAGCAGGCGGGCGGCGCCGATGCCGTTGCTGCGGCCGAGCGCGTCCTTGACCAGAGTCTGCAATTGGGCACGCGGGTCGATCGCCGGGGCCGGCGCGGTGTTGGCGGCGGCCTGCGGAACCGGGTCGGGCCTGTCTTCGTCGATGCAGGCGGCCTGGGCCAATGGCATGGCCACAGCCGCACTCAGAAAACCGCCAAGCCAGGCAGCGCGATGACGTGCCGTGAAGTGGCTTGTTTGCATGGCGAGCGTTGCTGGCGTTGCTGGCGTGGTGGGCATGGTTGGCAAGGGTCGGTCGGCCACTGCGGCGCAGCGGCCAGGATCAGACCCAAGTAGACGCCGCGCCCGACTCCGGCAATCGGCCAAATCCCGCCGGTTTTGAGCGCCAGTTCCTGCGCCTGCTGGCGCTTCGGTGATGCAGGCGGCCAGGCCGAGGCCATGGGGCCACTCAGAACCTGTCCCGCGAGCACACGCCATTGGCCAGTGCCAGCGAGACACCGCCGCCGCGCCTCGCGTGCCAGGCCCTGAGCGGCCCCATGGCCTCGGCCTGGCGGACACGCTGGCGCCCCCCGAGCTCAAGGCCGGAGCCGGCCCGGGCTCGGGGCCTGCCAGCACCCATGCCCTCGCCTGCAAGGCTGGGGTCGTGGGGCTGGGCAGGGCTTGTTGCGCGAGGCGCGGCGGCAACCTGGGGACGACATGTCGCCGGTCCGTGTGCTCGCGCAGCAAGTCCTGAACGGCCCCACGGCCTCGGCCTTGCCGCCGCAGAGCGGCAGAGCGGCAGAGCCGCAGAGCCGCAGAGCCGCAGAGCCGCAATACCGAAACACCGAAACACCGAAACACCGAAACACCGCCGCTCGGCGACCTTCTCAGCGCTCGGTGAAGGCCTCTTGCGCCTTGAGCATGGGCCGCAGCAGAAAGCTCAACACCGAGCGGCGCCCGGTGCGGATCTCGGCCGTGCCCACCATGCCCGGCAGCACCGTCAGCGGCTTGCCGCCGGCCTTCAGCGCGGAGGCATCGGCGCGCACCAGGGCGCGGTACCAGGTGTTGTCGCCGCCAGCGGCCGCGACCGGGGCATTGGGGTCGCCCAGCGCATCGGGGCTGAGCACTTCGACCTTGCCGTGCAGGCTGCCGTAGACCGAATAGTCGTAGGCCGACAGCTTGATCTCGACCGGCTGCCCTACCTTGACGAAACCGATGTCCGATGGCTTGACCTTCAGCTCGACCAGCACCTGGTCGTCGATCGGCACGATCTCCATCACCGGTGCACCGCCGGCCACCACGCCGCCCAGGGTGTTCATGCGGATGTTCTTGACCAGGCCACGCACCGGTGAGGTCAGCACGGTGCGCTTGAGGATGTCGTCGCGCACCACCTGCTGCTCGCCCAGCATGGTCAGCTCGGTCTGCACCCGCACCAGTTCGGCGCTGGCGTCCTGGCGGAAGCGGTTGATGCGCTCCTGGGTCGACAGGTTCAGGTCGTTGACCTGGCGGCGCAGCCGCATCACCTCGACCTCGCTCATCAGGCCCTTGGCCGCCAGGCCAGCCGCCATCGCCATCTCGCGCTCGAGCAGGCGCTGGTTGCTCTGGTTGGACGCCACTGCCTCGTTCAGCGCCCGCTTGCGGGCGTTGTAGGAATCGGTCTCGCTCTGCGTGACCTGCGGCACCACCCCCAGCGTCGCGGGGAATGCCAGCGGCTTGCCGCTGGCCTCGGCCTGCAACCGCACCACGGTGGCCAGCATCGCCAGGCGCTTGAGCCGGCCCTCGTTCTGCTGCGCCTCCACCCGCGTCGGGTCCAGCAGCGCCAGGGGCTGGCCGGCCACCACGGCTTCACCCTCGCGCACCTTCAGCTCCCGCAGGATGCCGCCTTCCAGGCTGGCGATGACCTGCTCGCGGCCGACCGGCACCACCCGGCTCTCGCTGCGGGTGATCATGTCGACCTTGGCCAGCGCGGCCCAGGTGACGGCGACCACCAGCGCCACCAGCATCAAGTAGATCGCCCAGGCCGCCGCGTTGGCCGGCTCCCGCTCGTGCGCCGACTGCAGCGGGCTCAGGAACTCGCGGTCTCCACGCTGCAGCGCTGCCGGTATGCTCATACTGCGGCGCTGCGGTCAGACGGTTGCGTGCTGGGATGGCGGTGCACATTGGTCGGCGCGGCGGGCGCGCCGTTGGCCACCGCCGGCGCGGCTTGTGCGGCCGGCTTGGCCCCCGACAAGGCTGCCAGCACCTGGGCCTTGGGACCGTCCATCA
>JANOAQ010000588.1:0-2833 GCA_031411195.1 Burkholderiaceae bacterium
ACTGGTGGTGTTGACGGCGCTGGTCTGGTGGGGGGTGCCGGCCCTGCTGAAGTCTGAGCTGCCGCCGCGTCTGAGCCACGTCCTGGGTCGGCCGGTCAGCCTGGGCGATGTTCACTTTCACCCGCTGCAGCTGAGCCTGCAACTCAGTAACCTGACCATCGGCGCTGCCCCTGGCGCCCCAGCCGAGCCCCTGCTCAAGCTCGATCAGGTACAGCTCGATCTGGACGCCAGCAGCCTGCGTCACCGGGCACCGGTGATCAAATCGCTGCGCATCGACGGCCTGCACCTGCGGCTGGCCCGCACCGGTGACGGCCACTACGACATGGACGACTTCCTGGCCCGGCTGGCTGCCGCACCACCATCCGATCCCCAGGCCGGGCCGGCACGATTTGCGCTCTACAACCTGGCCTTGCGCAACGCCCGACTGCGTTTTGATGACAGGCCGGCCGGCGTGGTGCATGCGGTCGACGCGCTGACCCTCACGCTGCCCTTCCTGTCCAGCCTGCCGGGCCACGTGGCCATACACACCGAGCCGCGCCTGGCCTTCACCCTTCACGGCACACGCTTTGATTCGGGCAGTCAGGCCCTGCCCTTTGCGCAGACGCGAAGCGCCAAGCTGAGCCTGGCATTTCAAGACCTCAAACTGCAGCCCCTGCTGCCGTACCTGCCCGCCAGCCTCCCCGTGAAATTGCTGGGCGGCCAGGTTTCGAGCCGCCTGTCGCTCGACTTCAGCGCACCGCCCCAGGGCCAGCCCACCGCAGTGCTGCAGGGCGATCTGACCCTGAGCGATGTCGCGCTGGCCGACCGGCGGGGCGCCCCGCTGCTGGCCTGGCAGGCCTTGTCCGTCGACCTGCGCGATGTGCAACCGCTCAAGCGCCGGGTGACGTTGGGCACCCTGCGTATCGATGGCGCGCGATTGCAGGTGGTGCGCAATGCCCAGGGTCAGCTCAATCTCGCGGCTCTGCGCGAGGGCGGGCCGCCGCCTGCCGCCGCCCCCGTGGCAGCGGCGTTGACCGGCCCCGCGCCTGCCGACAAGGCGGGCAACGCGGCGGGCGGGGGCTGGCAGGTGTCTCTGGCCCAACTCGATCTGCGCGAATCGCAATTGCAATGGTCCGATGCGCAAGTGCGCGCCGGCGCCCGCTACAGCCTCGACCAGATCGTCGTGAAACTGGCCCCGCTGGGCTGGCCGATGGAGGCGCCGGCCACGCTGGAGGCCCGAGCCCGGTTGCGCACCGGCACCGCCGGCGGCGCTGAGATCGGCCAGCTTCAGATCGACGGGCAGGTCAGTGGCCAGCAGGCGCAAGTCGCCCTGCAGTTGACCGGCCTCGACCTGGGCGCACTGGCGCCCTATGCAAGCCAGGCCCTGCAGCCTCGCCTGAGCGGTCGCCTGCAGGCTCGCGCGCAATTGGCCTGGGCGGCTCAGCCTGCCGCATTGGCGATCACCTTGGACGACGCCACCGCACAAGATTTGCAACTGCGCGATGGCGCCGGCCGCAATGCCGCCGTGTTGGTGTCGGTACGCCAGGTGCAGGTGGCCGACACCCGGCTCGATCTGCAGGGTCAACGGGTCGATGTGGGCCGGTTGCGCATCCAGCAACCGCAGTTGCACTTGGCGCGCGATGCCCAGGGGCGGCTCGATGTGGCGCGGTGGGGCGTGCCGACCAGCCTGGCACCACAGGCCTCGCCGGCCAGGCCGGCCACCGCGCCGGTGTCGGCATGGCAGCTGAACCTGCGGGCCCTGGATGTGTCAGGCGGCCAATTGTTCTGGCGCGACGACATGGTGCCAGCCCAGGCAGGCGGCGGCCCGCTGCAGTTGGCCGTGAGCGGCTTGAAAGTGCAGCTTCAGGGTCTGGCCTGGCCGCCCCGGCCGGGCGCCAACGTCGCCCAGCCCAGGCTGCAGCTGAGCGCAGCGCTGACTGGGGTGGCCGCACCCGGCACCGCACCGACAACACCGGGAACGATGGCCTGGAATGGCCGCTTCGGCTTGGCGCCGCTGCGCCTGGACGGCCAACTGCAATTGCAACGCTGGCCGCTGCACCTGCTGGTGCCCTACGCAGGCCATGCCCTGCCGGTTCATCTGGTGCATGCCGATGTCGACCTCGACAGCCAGGTGCGCGCCAGCGAATCGACGGCCGGCTGGACGGTGGCCACCGACGGCGCACTCCAGCTGACCGAATTGCTGTTGCACAACCGGCCCGCCCCGGCCGAAGCCACCGATTTGCCGCCCACTGGCAATGCCTTGCTGAGCTGGCAAGCGCTGTCGCTGCAGGGCCTGCAGATCGCGCTGGCACCGGCCACCCGGCCACGGGTGGACATCCGCGAGGTGGCGCTGACCGATTTCTACAGCCGGCTGGTGATCACCGAGCAGGGGCGCTTCAACCTGCAGGAGGTGGCCGCAGCCGATGCGGCTGGCGTCCCCCCTGCCGAATTTCCCATCGACCTGGCGGTGGGCGGCACCGTGCTGCGCAATGGCCGGGTTGATTTCACCGACCGGTTCGTGCGCCCCAACTACAGCGCCCGCCTGACCGAGCTGAACGGCCAGGTGGGCGCGCTGCGATCGGGCACGCGCGAGATGGCCACCATCACGCTGAAGGGACGCGCTGCCGACACCGCCCTGGTCGATATCAGCGGCCAGCTCAACCCCACGGCCCAGCCGCTGGCGCTGGACATCCGCGCCAAGGCCACCGACCTGGAATTGGCACCACTCTCGCCCTATGCCGGCAAGTACGCCGGCTACGCCATCGCGCGTGGCAAGCTCAGCATGGACGTGGCCTACAAGATCGACGCCGACGGCAAGCTGGAGGCCAAAAACCAGGTGGTGCTGAACCAGCTG
>JANOAQ010000589.1:0-4879 GCA_031411195.1 Burkholderiaceae bacterium
GTCGCTGCCGGCGGTGGCGATCAGTTGCAGGCCCAGGGCCTTGGCCCATTGGCAGGCGATCAGCCCCACCCCACCGGCGGCGGCGTGGAAGAGCACGAAGTCGCCAGCCACCAGGCCCTCGACCGGCAGCGTCTTCTTCAGCAGGTACTGGGCGGTCAGGCCCTTGAGCATCATGGCCGCGCCGGTATCGAAGCCGATGGCGTCGGGCAGCTTGCACACCGTGCGCGCCGGCATCACACGCACCTGGCAGTAGCTGCCCGGCGGGTTGCTGGCGTAGGCGGCGCGGTCGCCGGCCTTCAGGTGCGTGACGCCTTCGCCCACGGCCTCGACGATGCCGGCGCCTTCCATGCCCAGGTTCAGCGGCAGGGCGTTGGGGTACAGGCCGGTGCGCTGGTAGACGTCGATGTAGTTCAGGCCGATGGCGTGGTGGCGGATGCGGATCTCGCCGGGGCCGGGCTCGCCGACGGTCACGTCGACCAGCTGCATGACGTCAGGGCCGCCGAACTGGGCAATCTGGATGGCTTGGGGCATGGTCTTGTCTCGTCTGGAATGTGGCAGGGGCACCAAGCGTAACGCCTGAGCCCAAGGCCTGCCGGCGCAAGGGCAGCCGTGCTGCAGAATGCCCAGCCACCATGACGCCCGAGCACCCGAGCACCCCCGACCACGGCAGTGACGACCACGCCAACGACCGCGCCGATCACGGCCCCGACGGCCATGCTGAGGACCGCGCCGCCGACCTGGCCACCCTGGTGGTCTCGCTGATCGGCAGCCGCCATTCGGTGATGCCCAAACGCCTGCTGGCGCCCGGTCCCGATGCCGCACAACTGCTGCAGATGGTGGAGGCGGCCGCCTGTGCGCCCGACCACCGCGGCCTGCGCCCCTGGCGCCTGGTGCGCATAGCCGACCACCAGCGCGATGGCCTGGCCGACCTGTTCGAGGCTTGCGCGGCCGACCGCTTGCCGCCACCCACCGCCGACGACCGCGCCAAATCACGCGAGAAGGCCTACCGCGCACCGACGCTGCTGCTGGCCGTGCTGAAGTCCCTGCCCGAGGACGCTGAGGTGCCGCTGGTCGAGCGGGCCGTCACCTTGGGCGCCGCGCTGATGAACCTGCTGCTGGCCGCCCATGGCCTGGGCTACGGCGCCATGCTCACCAGTGGCCGAGCGGTGCGCACACCGCGTTTTTCCCAGGCCTTTTCGCTGGCCGACGACGAACAGGCGGTTTGCTTCGTCTCCATCGGCACGGCCAGTACCAGTGCGCGCCGCGGGCGTGGCACCGCTGCAGACTACCTGGGCGACTGGGTCACGGGGCCGCTCCAGCCAGATTGACTGCCGGGTCGGGAAGTGGTGGGTTGGGGATGTTGAGACGTCGCTGGAAGACTGCACTTCAAAGTTTGGCTTGAGCGCGCCGCGCCGGGCTGGCGTGTTTTGCTCCGTGTCCCCCACCGGCCTGCGGCCGGCTCCTCCTTTACCTGCGCAAAACACGCCAGCCCGTCACGGCGCTTCATCGACACCGTGGCGGCCGCCGCGAAAACAATCCGTGCGTCCGGGCCGAGGGCGTTGGGTAACCGGATACCGCAGGTAAAGGCGGAGCCGATGGGCTTGCGCCAGCAAGCGCGTCGGCGGGGGACACGGAGGTATCCGGTTGCCCGACGGCCTTGGCCGCCAACGAAAGTCGACGTGGTGTCAAAGGGCGACACCAAAGCGGCCGGTCGAAGCAGCAACGAGCCGATGCATGCCCCACCACCCTGGCACCTTGGCGACTGCGTCGCCGAGCGGGCGGCATCGACACTGCGCTCCCCATTCAACCCTGGAGCCTTGCCGATGAACCGCGTGCTCGCCCACACCGGCGCCCGTTACCCCATCGTGCAGGCGCCCATGGGTTGGATCGCCCGCACGCCCCTGGCCAGCGCCGTCTCGCGCGCCGGCGGGCTGGGCATCATTGAAACCAGTTCGGGCGAAACGGCGGCCTGCCAGCACGAAATCCGCCAGATGGTGGCGCTGGGCCTGCCCTTTGGCGTCAACCTGCCGATCCGCTTTCTGAAAGACGACGCGATGCTGCGCTTCGTCTGCGAGAGCGGCATCCGCTTCGTCACCACCTCGGCCGGCAGCCCGGCCAAGTTCATCGCCCCGCTGCACGCAGCCGGCATCGTGGTCTACCACGCGGTGCCCACGCTGGAGATGGCGCAGAAGTGCGTCGATGCAGGCGTGGACGGCCTGGTGGTGGAGGGTGCCGAGGGCGGCGGCTTCAAGAACCCCGAAGAAGTGGGCACCCTGGTGTTGTTGCAGGCCATCCGGGAGAAGGTGGACGTGCCCTTGATCGCCGCCGGCGACATCGTCGACGGGCGCGGCATGGCGGCAGCCTTTGCGCTGGGCGCCGAGGCCATCCAGATGGGCACACGCTTCGTGGCCAGTGCCGAAAGCCCCGTGCACGCCGGCTACAAGAACGCCATCATCAACGCCAGCACCACCGGCACCCTGATGCTCAACAAGCAGGGCACGCCCTGCATCCGCGCCCTCAAGACCGACTGGAGCCAGCCGGTGTACGAAGCTGGCGTGCTGCCGCCAGACGCCTTCAAGGGCATCCAGAGCGTGTACTTCGGCGGCGACATGAACGCCGCGCCCGCCCTGGCCGGTCAGTCGGCCGGGCTGATCCACAGCGTGGCCGGTGTGCAGCAGATCATCGAGCAGACCGTGGCCGAGTTCCATGCCATCAGCGCCCGCATGGGTGCCATGGCCGCCGCTGCCAGCTTCGGCTGATCCCAACCCGTTTCAGGAGACATTCCATGAGCAAACTCTTTTCACTCGACGGCCGCGTGGCCCTGGTCACCGGCGGCTCGCGTGGCATCGGCCGCATGATTGCCGAAGGATTCTTGCGCCAGGGCGCCACGGTCTACATCAGCGCGCGCAAGGCCGAAGCCTGCGATGCCACCGCGGCCGAGCTGTCGGCCATCGGGCCCTGCTTCAGCCTGCCGGCCGATGTGTCGAAGGCAGCTGGCATCGCCGGCCTGGTGGCGGCCTTGAAGGACCGCGAACAGAAGCTCGACATCCTGGTCAACAACGCCGGCGCGGCCTGGGGCGCGCCGTTCGACGAGTTTCCCGAGGTCGGCTGGGACAAGGTCGTCGACCTGAACATGAAGTCGCCGTTTTTCCTGACCCAAGCGCTGCACGGTTTGCTCAAGGCCGGCGCGGCCAGCGGCAGCCTGGCCAAGGTGATCAACATCGCCAGCATCGACGGGCAAAGCGTCAACCCCTGGGAAACCTACAGCTACGCCGCCAGCAAGGCTGGTGTCATCCACTTGAGCAAGCGCCTGGCGTTGCGGCTGATCGAAGACGGCATCGTCGTCAACGCCATCTGCCCGGGCGCCTTTGCCAGCGAGATGAACAAGGACGCGCGCGACAACGCCGAGACGGTGGCGGCCCGCATCCCGGCGCGCCGCGTGGGTGTGTCCGACGACATGGCCGCTGCAGCCATCTACCTGGCCAGCCGCGCGGGCGACTACGTGGTGGGCACCACGCTGACGGTGGACGGCGGCGTCAACCTGGTGCGCTGACCGCCATGACGCTGCTGATCATCCGCCACGGCGAAACCCCCCTGAACGTGGCGCGGGTGATGCAGCCCGCAGACACGCCGCTGTCGGCCAACGGCCTGCTGCAGGCCCAGGCCCTGGCCCGGCGCCTGCAGTCGGGTGATCCTTACCGGCCGGTGGGCATCGTCAGCAGCGACCTGCCGCGTGCCTTGATGACCGCCCAGGCCATTGCGTCGGCCTGCGGCCTGGCCATCACCACCACGGCGCTGCTGCACGAGCGCAACTTTGGCGACCTGCGTGGCCAGCCTTACGACAGCCTGGGCTTCGACCCGCTGACCAGCACCGCGGCACCCGCCAACGGTGAATCGATGGCCGAGTTCAGCGCGCGCTGCGCGGCGGCCTGGGCTTGGTTGCTGCAGCAGCACGCGGCGCTGGGCGGCGTACTGGCCGTGGTGACCCATGGTCTGGTGATCCGCGAATGGCTGCAGCGCGGGCCGCTGCAGCTGCCGGCCCACCTGCTGGCGCCCGAGCGCTTGTCCAACACCTCGTTGACCATCGCCACGGCCACAGCGCCGCACACCGTGGTGCTGGTCGATTGCACGGCGCACCTGACTGCCAGCACGGCTGCTGCCGACCCGCACAGCCTGTCGGGCGGCTGAGGTGCCTGCCCCCACGTCGCTTCGCGCCTGCCCCCCGAGGGGGCGCTCAGCCGCCTTGGGGCGGCCCGGCGCCGGCTGAACCCGCTTGGCCGCTCAGGCGGTCGGGTAGGTCCCCGGCAATAGGATGCTGCTGTCGACCTGGCCGATCTGCGTCTTGCCGCAGAAGGCCATGGTGATGTCGAGCTCCTTGTGGATGATCTGCAGGGCCTTGGTGACGCCGGCTTCGCCCATGGCGCCCAGGCCATAGACCATGGCGCGGCCGATCATCGTGCCGCGTGCGCCCAGGGCCCAGGCTTTGAGCACGTCTTGCCCGCTGCGGATGCCGCCGTCCATCCACACCTCGGTCTGGTGGCCCACGGCGGCCACGATGGCGGGCAAGGCGCTGATGCTCGACGGCGCGCCATCGAGCTGGCGCCCGCCGTGGTTGCTGACGACGATGGCGTCGGCGCCGCTTTGCACCGCCAGCCGCGCGTCTTCGACATCCATGATGCCCTTGAGGATGAGCTTGCCGCCCCATTGCTGCTTGACCCACTGCACATCGTCCCAGTTCAGGCGTGGGTCGAACTGCTCATTGGTCCAGGCGGCCAGGCTGCTCATGTCGCTGACACCCTTGACATGTCCCACCAGGTTGCCGAAGGTGTAGCGGCGCGTGCCGGCCATGCCCAGGCACCAGCGCGGCTTGCCCAGCAGG
>JANOAQ010000590.1:0-3063 GCA_031411195.1 Burkholderiaceae bacterium
AAGTTCTGGCTCATCCACAGGATCAGCTCCTCGGAAAGCCGCGAGATGTGCAGCATCACCAGCGTGGCGGCCGAGCTGAACTCGATGGCGAAGTCGCGGTCGCTGACCGCATCCAGGCTGTTCTCGCAGACCCCGTCGAAGCCCAGTGCCGTGGCCACCGCGTCGCGGTCGAGCGGGAAGCTGGTGCCGGCCAGCGCCGCGGCGCCCAGCGGCAGGCGGTTGACGCGCTTGCGGGTGTCCCCCATGCGCTCGGCGTCGCGGGCAAACATCTCGACGTAGGCCAGCAGGTGATGGCCGAAGCTGACCGGCTGCGCCACCTGCATGTGCGTGAAGCCCGGCATTACGGTGTGGCTGTGGTTGGCCGCCAGCTCGACCAGCACGTGCTGCAGCGCGCGCAGCAAGGCGGCGAGCTTGTCGATCTCGCCGCGCAGCCACAGCCGCACGTCGGTGGCCACCTGGTCGTTGCGGCTGCGGCCGGTGTGCAGGCGCTTGCCGGCATCGCCCACCAGCTGGGTCAGGCGGGCCTCGATGTTGAGATGCACGTCTTCGAGCTCCAGCTTCCACTCGAACTGGCCAGCGCTGATCTCGGCGGTGATCTGCGCCATGCCGCGCTGGATGTCGGCCAGGTCCTGCGCGCCGATGATGCCCTGGCGCGCCAACATGCCGGCATGCGCCAGGCTGCCGGCGATGTCGGCCTGCCACAGACGCTGGTCGAAGCCGACGCTGGCGGTGTAGCGCTTGACCAGCTCGCTCATCGGCTCGGAGAACAGGGCCGACCAGGCCTGGGATTTGCGGTCGAGGGGATTGCCTGACATGCGGAGCGGGCTCGTCGAGAAGGGCGGTTGGGCGCACAGCGGCCAGCGCCGGCGGTGAAGCCCGTATTATCCCGACGCCCTGGCGCTGATCGCCCGGGCCGCCTCCCGCACCGCCATGGCCAAAGCCCCCGACCACTCCGCCGCCGACGCGGGTGACAGCGTTTCTCGCGCAGCCAGCCTGTGGCCGGACACCGCGCGCATGCGGGGCGCCCACGCCAGTTCGCACTTCGAGGCCAGCCGCTTCGACCCGCTTTACGAACAGAAGGCGCGTGACAAGTGGCGCCTGGCCACGCAGTTCGACCTGTGCCGCCCGGCCTTGGCCTTGCGTCTGCTGCTGGGTGTGCAAATGGCAGTGGCCCTGGCTGGCCTGCCGCTGGCCCAGGGTTGGATCGACGCCGCCACCCGGGCAGCGGTCTTGGCGTTCGGGGCCTTGGCGGCGTCGTTGTTGTGGGTATCGGCCGTGTGTGGCCTGCGCACGACCTTGGCCCGTTCGACGCCGGTCTGGCGCGAGGGCGCCTTGGCTCTGGGTGGGGCCTTGGCCGCGTTTGTCGGCTGGTTGCTGGTGGCCTGGCCGGGCCTGGTGCCTTGGCATCTGCCCGGGGCATTGGGCGCGGTCCTGGCCGGTGCGGCGATGGCGGCGCTTGCCTGGCGCTGGCTGGCCCTGCGGGCTGCGGCCGCCCAGCCGGTGGAAGCCAGCGCTCGCCTGGCCGAATTGCAATCGCGCATTCGCCCGCACTTCCTGTTCAACGCGCTCAACACCGCCCTGGCGCTGGTGCAGGTCAGTCCGCGCCAGGCCGAGGCGGTGCTGGAAGACCTGGCCCAGCTCTTTCGCGTGGCACTGGCCGAATCAGGCAGCGCCGTGACGCTGGACGATGAGATCGACCTGGCCCAGCGCTACCTGGCCATCGAGCAGTTGCGCTTCGGCGATCGCATGCAGGTGGTGTGGGATCTGGACCCGGCCGCCGCCGGTGCGCACATGCCACCGCTGGTATTGCAGCCCCTGGTTGAAAACGCGGTGCGCCACGGCATCGAGCCGGCCAGCCGGGGCGGGCAGGTGGTGATCAGCACCCGGGCCTCGCGCGGCATGGCGGTGGTGATGGTGACCAACACCTTGCCAGACGAGCCCGGCCGCACCGGCAACGGCATCGCGCTGGCCAATGTGGCCGAGCGCCTGCGCCTGCTGCACGATGTGGCGGCTACCCTGCGCACCGGCGTGGAACATGGCCTGTACAACGCCCGCATCGAGGTGCCGCTATGACCGACGCGGCAACCGACGCGGCAACCGCCGGCGACCCGCCGCCGCTGCGCGTGGTGATCGTCGACGACGAACCGCTGGCACGCCTGCGCCTGCGCGGCCTGGTGGAGGCCAACCTGCAGCCGCGCGCCGTGGTGGTGGGCGAAGCCGCTGACGCCCAGCAGGCCCAGCGCCTGCTGCATGAGACTGCCTGCGATGTGGTGCTGCTGGACATCGTGATGCCCGGTGGCAGCGGGTTGAAGCTGGCCGACGACCTGCGCCGCCAGGGCAGCCTGCCCGGGGCAACCATGGTGGTGTTTGTCACCGCCCATGCCGAGCATGCGCTGCGCGCCTTCGAGGTGGACGCGGCCGATTACCTCACCAAGCCCGTGCGGCGTGAACGGTTGCAAGCGGCATTGCTGCGGGTGGCCCAGCGCCGCGCCAGCGAACCCGCTGCAGCCGCGACTGGCCCAGTGCTGGTGGTCAGTGACCGGGGCCGGGTGCTGCGGGTGCCGGTGGCCGAAGTGGTCTACCTGAAGGCCGAGCTGAAATACGTCACCCTCTGCGCCCAGCAAGGCACCTGGCTGCTGGACGAAGCCCTGGCCGACCTGGAAGCGCGCCTGGGCGACGGCTTCTTGCGGGTGCACCGCAATGCGGTGGTGGCAGTGGCAGCCGTGCGCGCCCTGGCCCGCCGCGACGACGCTGCCGCCGATGACGGCTGGCAGGTGCAATTGGCCAACGGCGATTGGTTGGCGGTATCGCGCCGCCAGTTGCCGGCGGTGCGTGAGGTGCTGGCGGCGCTTGGCTGACTTTTCTGGTTTACCAAAGGCGGACATTCGCACCGTTGGTGCGCGAGCGCCGGGCCGGCCTGCCCTGTTTTGCGCCGTGCCCAGGGCCAGAGGCCCTGGGCCTTCGCCAGGCACAAACAGTCCTCAGGACTGTTTGTGTCCGGGCTCAGTCCCCCGCCGTCACCCTGGCGGGCGCCGGCTCCTCCTCCTTTACCTGCGCAAAACA
>JANOAQ010000591.1:0-4655 GCA_031411195.1 Burkholderiaceae bacterium
AACGAGCGCTGGAACAACTGGTGCAGCGTGGTGCCCAGCGTGCCGGCGGCGTCGGCCTCGCGCACGGCCAGCTTCATCTGGCCCAGGATCTGCGGCTCGCCCAGCACCATCGAGTCCAGCCCCGAGGCCACGCGGAAGGCATGGCGGGCGGCGTCGCGGTGTTCCAGCACGTAGGTGTGGTGGCGCAACTGGTCGCCAGGCACACCGCCCTGGGCGGCAAACCAATCGAGCGCCGGGGCCACCAGGGCGTTGACTTGCGCGGGCTCGGCGGCCACGTACAGCTCGGTGCGGTTGCAGGTCGACAGCAGCGCGGCTTCGGGCACGGCGCGCATCAGGCGATCGCGAAAGCCGCGCAGGGCCGGTGAGAGTTGTTCGGGCGCAAAAGCAAAACGGCCGCGCAGATCAACCGGTGCGGTCGTGTGGTTCAGGCCAAGGGTGAACACACTCATGTGCGGATTATAGAATTCGCCCTCCGCTGCCAATGGGGCAAATTGACCCCGAGGTACAAGCAGTCACTTGACGCGCGTCAAGGTGTCGGTCCAGCGCCGTCGCTCTCCAATCCATCCACTGTCACCTGAATGGGCCCGTTCGACGCCTTGTGGCATGTCCTGAACCTGCTCGCGCCCGCCTTGGGCGTGGGTCTGATCGCGCCGGCGTTGGCCAAACTGCTGTGGCGCCAGGCGCTGCGTGGCGTGCGCTGGTGGCCACTGGCCCGCTGGACGGCCGCGGCCTGCGCCTTGGTATTGGTGGCAGGCCTGGTGATCACCGGGCGTGATGGCCGCATGGCCACCTATGTGGCCATGGTGGTTGCATCGGCGCTGGCGCTGTGGTGGCGCGGCTGGATGCGTCCGACACGGCCCTGAAGGCCCGGCCAGCGCCCTGGGCTTGTGGCAGACTGTGTCAATCATCACACCATTGAGACGTCCATGATCGCTGCCGCCCCCCACAACCGCATCGCCTTGGTCACGGGCGCGGGCTCGGGCATCGGGCTGGCCTGTGCAGCCGCCTTGGTGGCTGACGGCTGGCGTGTGGTTTACACCGGCCGACGTGCTGACGCCCTGGCGGCGGCCATCGGCAAGGCAGGCGATCCGTTTGGCGACATCGCTGACCGGGCACTGGCCTTGCCTTGCGACGTGGGCGACGAGGCTTCAGTGGCTGCGCTGTTCAACGCCATCGGGCAGCGCTTTGGCCGGCTGGATCTGCTGTTCAACAACGCGGGCATCTCCTTGCCGGTGCAAACGCCCGATGAACTGGACGCAGCCACGTGGCGCCGGGCCGTGGACACCAACCTCAACGGTGCCTTTTTCTGCCTGTCGCAGGCCTTCAAGCTGATGCGCGCGCAAGCGCCCATGGGCGGGCGCATCGTCAACAACGGTTCGATCTCGGCCCATGCACCGCGGCCGGGCTCCATCGCCTACACGGCCACCAAGCACGCCATCACCGGGCTGACCCGCGCTGCAGCGCTCGATGGCCGGCCGTTCGACATTGCCGTCGGCCAGATCGACATCGGCAATGTGGCCAGCGACATGACCGAGCGCATGGCCAAGGGCGTGCCCCAGGCCGACGGCAGCATCAAGCCCGAGGCGCGCATGGAGGTGCAATCGGTCGTGGATGGCTTCATGACCATGGCGCGGCTGCCCCTGGGCGCCAACGTGCTGTTCATGACCGTGATGGCTACCAAGATGCCCTTCGTCGGCCGGGGCTGATCACCCGGCGATCCACGATTCGGCACGGGCGCCCGCCACTGGCGGCATGATGGGGCCCCGCGTTCCAACCGTGCCCCTTACGCCGTGACCGTCTTTCAGCCCGCGCTGGCCGAACTTCAGCTGCTGGCGCCCGAGGCGCCAGGCCGTCCGGTACTGTCGCGTTGCATGACGCTGGCACTGCTGCTGCATGTGCTGGTGGTCGTGGTTTTCGGCAACACGCCGGGCGGCACGGCGCAGCCGGGCCAGGGCGTGTGGGGTGCAATCAACATCCGCCTGGCCGGCGGCGACCCGGCGGGGCGGGACAACACCACGGTGACATCAGACGCCTACAGCGGGCCTGAAGGCGCGGCCACCGAACGCCGCTGGGGCGGCGCAGTGCGCGCGCCCCAAGACCTGCCCTCTGCGCATGCGCAGCCTGGTGCGGCCGAACTGGGCACCTGGCAGCCGCAGGCCGGTGAGTTGGCGCCCGCTGGGCGGCTGGATGCCCCTGCGCCGGCCTTGCCAGAACCGGCGCCGACGCCGCCCTCCGCGCTGGCCTTGCGCGAACCAGCGCCAACGCCGCCTGCTGCACTGGTTGAAGCGCGCGCGGTGGTGCCGCCCTTGGAACTGCCGCTTCCGGCCCCGACGCCAACGCCAACGCCGGCTGTACCCCCACCGCTTCGCCCCTTGCCGCCCATGCCGAGGCCTGCGGCGCTGCCCTTGGCGTCCGACCGCCCACCGACGGTGACCGGTGATGTGGCTCTGCCAATGCCGGCCTTGCCCCCGCCAGCACCGCTGCCCGAGCCGCCCCGTCGGGCTGTGCCGATGCCGGCGGCGCCGCCCGCGTTGGCGCCGTTGGCGGCGCCGACCCTGGCCGAACCGGTTCACGCGGCGACTGCCGCATTGGCACCCATGCTGCCGGGGCCCGTTGCCGCTGATTCTCCAATGCCGACGCGACCGGCATCGCCTGTTCCAGCCCCTGCCCCAGCCCCGGCCCCGGCCGTGCCCACCGAGCCGCCTCGGGTCGCCCCCACGTTGGCCATTCCGACGCCATTGGCACCGATGGCGCCTGCAGCCTTGCAGGCGCCTGTGGATGCCCGCGCCGTGACCTTGCGCGATCTTCCAGCGCTACCAGCACCAGGCCCGCCAAACCCGCAGGCCGGGGCCGCGCCGCCCACACCGCTCGCCCCCCGCAGCAATGCGGTCACGGGCGATGTTCGAGCTGTGCCTGCAGCGCCCGGTGCGGGTGCCGCAGCGCGGCCGGCAGCGCCCGGCCCGGACGTCGGCGCTCCCAACCAAGGCGCCCGCGTTGGGCATGATCTGGCCACCGCACCGAGTCTGCCGGCCAGTGCGCCGAAGCTCAACCTCGAACTGGTGCGGCCCCGCGGCGGGCTGATCTCACCCCAGGGCAGCCGGGGCTTGCTGCCCACCGTGCCGCACCCGCCCGAGGCGAAGTCCAAGCTGGGTGACGAGATTCAAAAAGCCGGCAAGGTGGATTGCCGCAAGGCCTACGCTGACATGGGCGTTGCCGCCGCAGCCCCCCTGTTGCTGGACGCCTTGCGCGACAAGGGCTGCCGCTGGTGATGGTCGCCAGCACTGCGGGTTAGTACCGCATCGCCTGGGCGGCCTCGCAGCGCACACTGGCAGCCAATTGGTCTTACCAATTGACCAATTTCGCCGCATGCCCGTCGCGGCGATACCGCCGCCCCCGGCCCGCCCCCACGCCCGTCCGTCCCCGTGCCGATCCAGACCGTCACCCCCCGCCGCCTCTACCGCCAGATCGCCGACCAGCTGCGGTCGCTGATCCACGTGGGCGAGTTTGCCGTGGGCACCCGCCTGCCGCCCGAGCGCGACTTGGCGGTGCAGTTGGGGGTGTCGCGCCCGTCGGTGCGCGAAGCACTGATCGCCTTGGAGGTGGAAGGCCTGGTCGAAGTGCGGGTGGGCTCGGGCATCCACGTGCTGGCGCGCGAGCCGGCCGCCAATGCCGCTCGGGTGGATGCACCGTTCGGCCCGTTCGAGGTGATCCGTGCCCGCCAGGTGCTCGAAGGCGAGATGGCTGCCATGGCCGCAGGTCAGATCTCGTTCCAGCAGCTGGCGCATCTGCGTGAGGCCCTGGCGCTGATGGCCGAGGACGTGGCCCAGGGCCGATCGCCCAGCCGCAGCGACCGGCAGTTTCACCTTTGCATTGCCGAGGCGGCCGACAACGGCCCCTTGCTGCGCACCGTGGCCGAGCTGTACGACGAGCGCAACACGCCGCTGTTCGAGCAACTGGGCCACCACTACGAAACCGGTCCCACCTGGCTGCTGGCCTTGGCCGAACACCAGGCCGTGGCCGACGCGATTGCGGCTGCAGATGCCGCGGGCGCTCGCCGCGCCATGCATGTGCACTTGCAACAATCGCACGATCGATTGGCCGGGCTGGCGCTGCTGCCGGTGGCTTGACGAGCCTGCGCCCGACCTTGCCACACGCAACACCAAATACCCAACCAACCTACAACCCAGGCAGGCTTCCATGTCCCAACGACTTCAAGGCAAAACCGCCTTCATCACCGCTGCGGGCCAAGGCATCGGCCGCGCTATCGTCGAAGCGTTCGTTCACGAAGGCGCGCGGGTGATCGCCACTGATCTCAACCCCGCCCTGCTGAAGGGCCTGGCCGAGGCCACCGGCTGCCATACCCAGGTGCTGGACGCCACCGATGGCGCCGCCATCGCCGCCATGGCCGTCCAGGTCGGGCGGGTGGATGTGCTGGTCAATGCCGCAGGGTTCGTGCACGCCGGCAGCGTGCTCGATTGCACCGACGCCGAGTGGGACTTCGCCTTCAACCTGAACGTGCGAAGCCAGTTCCGCACCATCAAGGCCTTCGTGCCGGGCATGCTGGTCGAGAACGGCGGTCATGGTGGCTCCATCATCAACCTGGCATCGGTGGCCGGCAGCCTGAAGGGCGCGCCCAACCGCTTTGTCTACGGCAG
>JANOAQ010000592.1:0-7364 GCA_031411195.1 Burkholderiaceae bacterium
CCCTGAAGGCCGCGGCCTGCCGCTGGCGCAGAGCTTTGTGCATGAAAACCGCATCCGCCAGGCCGCCAGCAGCCTGGGCGCCGCCGCCTTCTGCGTGGCCGAGAGCGTGAAATACGCGCGTGAGCGCAAGCCTTTTGGTGAAGAGCTGGCGCGCAACCAGGGCATCCAGTTCCCGCTGGTGGAGCTGGCCACGCAGGTGGAAATGCTTCGCCTGCTGATCCGCAAGACAGCCTGGGAGATGGACCAGATGCCCCACCCCGAGGTGGCCAAGCAGCTGAGCGACAAGGTGTCGATGTGCAACTACTGGGCCAACCGCCTGGTGTGCGAAGCGGCCGACCGGGCCATGCAGGTGCATGGCGGCATCGGCTACAGCCGCCACAAACCCTTCGAGCACATCTACCGCCACCACCGCCGTTACCGCATCACCGAAGGCTCGGAAGAGATCCAGATGCGCAAGGTTGCCGGGTTCTTGTTCGGCTACATGGGCCCGAACAAGTTCTGAGGCATCTGTCTGCTGCGCGTGCCGATCTTGCGCCTGCGTTGCTCGCCGTACGGGTGTACGGCTGCGCTACTCGACGCAACCTCGACCCGCTCGCGACGACAGCTGCATCAGAACTTTCTTTCGTCAACGATCCAATCCGAGGAGAAAACCATGACCCAGACCAACCGCCGTGCCATCGTGCTGGCCCCGCTGGCCGCCGTGGCCGCCGCAGCGCTGCCCACCGCCGCCTTCGCGCAGAAGAAATACGGCCCCGGCACCAGCGACACCGAGATCAAGATCGGCCAGACCATCGCCTACAGCGGCCCCGCATCGGCCTATGGCCAGCTGGGCCGGGCTGAAGCGGCGTACTTCAAGTTCCTGAACGACAAGGGCGGCATCAACGGCCGCAAGATCAACTTCATCTCGATCGACGACGGCTTTTCGCCGCCCAAGGCGGTGGAGATGACGCGCAAGCTGGTCGAGCAGGACGAAGTGGCGCTGATGTTCGGCATGCTGGGCACGGCGCTGAACACCGCGACCCGGCCCTACCTCAACCAGAAGAAGGTGCCGCAGCTCTTCATCGCGGCCGGCTCGGCCACCTTTGCCAGCGGCGACAAATTCCCGTGGACCATTGGCTGGCAGCCCACGCTGCTGATCGAGGCGGCCTTCTACGCCAGGAACATCCTGGCCACCCACCCGGGCGCCAAGATCGGCGTGCTCTACCAGGACGACGACTTCGGCAAAGAGTTGCTGGCCGGCCTGCGTGATGGCGTGGCCGGCAAGGATTCGGCCATCATCGCCACCGAAAGCTTCCAGGCCACCGACCCCACGGTGGACAGCCAGCTGATCACGCTCAAGGGCAAGGGTGTCGACACGCTGATGCTCTTCACCTACGCCAAGCAGGCGGCCCAGGCCATCCGCAAGATCGCCGATCTGGGCTGGAAACCCGACACCTACCTGCACCTGGGCTCGGCATCGGTGGGTGCCACGCTGATGCCCGCCGGCCTGGACAAATCGGTGGGCATCAAGACCGCCGGCTTCATGAAGGACGTGACCGACCCGCAGTGGGCCAACGACGCCGAGCTCAAGCCCTTCTTCGAATGGATGAAGAAGTACATGCCCGATGCCAAACTGGAAGACTCGCTCAACCTGGCCGGCTGGGCCTATGGCCAGACCATCGAGCAGGTGCTGCGCCAGTGCGGTGACGACCTGACGCAGGAGAACATCATGCGCCAGGCCCTGAACCTGAAGAACTGGCGCAACCCGGCCCTGCTGCCGGGCAGCCTGATCAGCACCAGCCCCACCGACTACCGCGTGGTCGAGACCATGAAGCTGCAGCGCTTCAACGGCAAGATCTGGGAATTTGTTTGAGGTGACGCCCCGCGCCACCTGCCAACAAAGCGTGTGCCCACGGGTGGTGGGCAGCCGGCTCAGCGGCTAATGCGAACAGCACGCTGTTGAGACGCGACTCGCCATGCCGTGTGATGTAGCGTACTGTTTCGCCGCCACCCATCGAGAAGCCCACCAGGGTTGCATCCTGCAGATTGCACTGGTCCATCACGCGCTGCAGATCGTCGGCCAGCGTGTCGTAGCCGTGACCAGACGCCGGCTTGTCCGAGCACCCGAAGCCGCGGCGGTCATAGGCCACCACGCGACAGCCGGCTTCGCGCAGAGCCGAAACCTGCGGCTCCCAGGCTTGAGCCGACAGGGGCCAGACGTTTATCAGCACCACCGGGGCTGCAGGTCCAGCCTGCAGCCGAAGCCGCTTTGCACCAGCGCGAGTCTTACCGGGTAGCCAGCGCCACCACCGCCACACCCGCGGCGAGGATGAAGGCGTCTTCGATCAAGCCGCTGCGCGTCTGCCCAATGCGCAACATCGCGCGCTTGCGGCCTGCCAGCGTCAGGTAGGCCATCGGCACAGCGGTGGCGATGGCCAGTGCGGCCCCGGTCCGCTCGCGACCGTGCGGTGCCAGCGCCGCACCGGCGATGCCCGCGCTGATGACGCGCGCCAGCAGCCCTAGAAACACTGTGCGGTCGGGTGCGGTTTTCATCTTGTCGCCCAGCAGTTCGCCGGCGCCCATCGCCAATGCCCCGACCCGGACCACGGGGTGGTCGATCAGCAGCAGGTTCCCGGGCGTGTACCGGCCGGCGAGCCGAGCCGCCGCCAGGGTGGCCATCGGCGTCATGGAGCGCGCGCTGGCCACAGCGCCGATCAGAACGGAAGGAAGCAAACTGCGAAGCATCATGGGCATGGACCTGTGTGGTTGTCGCAAAGGAAGAGGCTTTCGTGAGCCGCACAAACCTCGTGTCGGGCATGCAGGCTCTTGCAGTGCAAGCCGTGGTCGATTTGGCGAATTGGCGATTTGACGGCTGCAGCATCAGCGCGCAGGCGTCACGCGCCAGACGGTGTTGGACAGATCGTCGGCGACGATCAAGGCGCCCTTGGGATCCAAGGTCACGCCGACGGGGCGGCCCATGGTCTTGCCATCGACCTGAAAACCAGTGACGAACTCGACCGGCGGGCCAATGGGGCGGCCGTTGGTGAAGGGTACGAAGACCACCTTGTAGCCCACAGGCACGTCCCGGTTCCAGCTGCCGTGCAAACCGATGAAGGCGCCTTCGGCAAACGGAGCGGCGAAGCCGGGCTGCACAAAGGAAAGTCCCAGCGGCGCCGAGTGGGACTGCAAGGCGAAGTCCGGGCGCACCGCCGCCTGGACCAGTTTGTCGTTCTGGGGCTGTACGCGACTGTCGACATTGGGGCCCCAGTACGCGTAGGGCCAGCCATAGAACGATCCTTCCCGCACCGAGGTGAGGTAGTCCGGCACGAGCTCGGGGCCGAGTTCGTCGCGCTCGTTCACCACCGCCCAGAGTTGCCCGCTTGCAGGCTCGAAGGCCAGTGCCGTGGGATTGCGCAGACCGGTTGCAAACGTCCGCGTGGCGCCAGTGCTGGCATCGATTTGCCAGACCACGGCGCGGTTCTCTTCCACCGCCATGCCGCGCTCTGCGATGTTGCTGTTGGAGCCGATGCCGACGTAGAGAAAGCGGCCGTCGGCAGCGGCCGCGAGGGACTTTGTCCAGTGGTGGTTGATTGCTGAAGGCAGCTTGGCCACCGTCACAGGCGCCGCAGCGGCCCGTGTCTGCCCGGCCACGTACTCGAACCGCACCAGCGCGTCCTGGTTGGCGACATACAACTGGTTTCCGACCAGTGCCAGACCGTAAGGGGCATTGAGCTTGTCCGCAAAGACCCACCGTCCTTCGTAGGTGCCATCGCCATCGGCGTCGCGCAGCAAGGTCAGTTGGTTGCCGCCTTTGACGGACGTCGTGCCTTTGGACTTCAGCATGCCGGCGATGGTGTCCTTGGGCCTCAGCGCAGGGGCACCACCGCCCTTGCCTTCGGCCACCAGGATGTCGCCATTGGGCAGCACCAGCGTCTGCCGCGGCACTTTCAGGTCGGTGGCGATGGCCTTGATCGCCCAGCCTGGCGGCACAACGGGACGGCGGTCGCCCCAGCCTGCGGGTTCTGCGATGCGCATGCTCGGCAGCAGCCCGCGCTGCGGTGGTGGCAGCTCCGGGCTGCCGTACTGCACGCCGCTTGTTTCGGCCGCTGCGAAGGCAAAGGTCGTTGTGGTGCCCAACATCACCACGGCGGCGATGGCCGCTGCGATGCGCAGTGCCCGCTTCGTCATGCCGGCCTCCGCAAAGAGCCTGTGAGCCCGACCGCGCTGGCGGCGGCGGCGAGCACCACCACCACGGCCGAAAGGATCAATCCGGTCGGCATCGCCGCCCAACCGTCCTTGCCGTGGATCAAGGCATTGAGGATGCCGACGATGACGGTGGCCAGCAACAAGGTCAGATAGATCAGACCACGAGGATGGCGGTTGACTGAGGAGCGCAGCATATCCACGGCACCCCACAGCAGCACCGGACCCGCAATGAGCAAGCCTCCCGCGATCAACCATGCGGCAAAGTTGACCCACTGGATCTGCTGGCTGCTGAAGTAGGCCCAGTCGCTGAACAGCGCACCCAGGAACAGCGGCACGCAGGACATGGCAAAGACGGCATGCATTCGGGTGTTCACGGCTGTAGGCATACGCGCTGAGCAGGGTTCTGCGAAGGGGGGGACGATCACGCACTGCGCGGCAGACGTCTGTACGACACCGCACAGCGTGCCCGTTCGCTGCGTGTTGTGATGAAGGTGGGAATTGCCGCCTCGGTTTGGGCTTGCGCCCAAAGCGGAGGACCATGGCATGGACGAACCGAGGACGTGGGTCCCTTACTGCGGGGTGGCGCCAGGCCCCGAGATCTGGCTGAGCCGTTGGAATCTCGACCCGGTGCTCGGCGCCGTCCTGATGCTGCTTGCGCTGGCGCTTTGCCGCGCGTCAGTGGGTCAGGACGCCACGCCCAGGCGGCTGCGGAGCCTGCGTTGGGCGTGGGCCCTCGCGGTGGTGCTCTACGTGTCGCCGCTGTGTGCCCTGAGCTCGGCATTCTTCACGGTGCGGGTGATCCATCACATCGCGCTCGTGTTGGCCCTGGCACCGTTGCTGGCCTTCGGATTTGACCCCTGGCTGAGGTGGCTGCCGACTTCGCTTTGGAGCGCCACGGCTGCCGCTGCGGCGACCTTCTGGGCCTGGCATGCGCCGGCACCCTACGCGGCAGCGCTGTCGTCCGAGGGGATCTACGCGCTGATGCAGTTCACGCTGCTGGCCAGCGCGATGGCCTTCTGGATTGCGGTCCGCAGGTCCGCCGCGACCGCAGCGATGGGCGCGATCCTGGCCACGACGGTGTCGATGGGATTGCTGGGCGCCTTGATCACCTTCGCCGGGCGGCCACTGTATGCCCCGCACTTCGCGTCGACGCTGAGCTGGGGTGTCTCACCGCTGGAAGACCAGCAATTGGCAGGCATCACGATGTGGGCGCCGGGCAGCATCGCCTACCTGGCCGCCGCGATGTGGATCGGCTGGCGCTGGATGAACGCCGAGCGCAAGCGTGGCCTGCGCGCCCGGCCGGCATGAATCTGGTTGCCGCCATCGAGTGGGCCGAGGGCTACCACCGGCGCGGCCTGTACTCGCCCATCGGCGTCGCCTTCCACTGGGTCATGGCGGCCTTGATGATCTTCCAGCTGGCTTATGGCTGGTACCTGGGCTGGCTACCCGTGGGCGGGGACAAGTACGTCGGCTACCAGACCCATACCGAGGTCGGGCTGACGATCATGCTGCTGGGCACGCTGCGCTTCTTCTGGCGCAGCCAGCTCAGCGGCCCCGGCAACGTCGACGAGGCGTCGTTGGCAGGCCGCGCCAGCCGCCTGCTGCAAGGCTGGTTCTATTTCAGCTTTTTTGCGTTGCCGATCAGCGGCTGGGTCATGTGGTCCACGCTGCCCAGCGACCTGGCGCTGTCGATCGCAGGTGTGATCCCGTTTCCCAACCTGCCTTTCGACCAGTTGTCCGAGCGCCTGCAGCACCTCCTGATGCAGTGGGCTGCGTCGGCGCACTTCTGGATGGTCTGGATCACGGCGCTGGCCATTCCCGGGCATGCCGGGGCGGCGGTGCTGCACTACCTGATCAAGCGCGACAAGGTGCTGCCTTCAATGTTCGACCTCAACGGGCCGCAAGTGCCGGGCGTGATCGGATCTGTTCCAGAGGGGTCTGCGCCAGAGGGATCCGCGCCAAATACAGGCTCAGCTGCCTGACCTCCTCGGGCTTGAGCTGCTGCGCCACCTTCAACATCCCATGGTTGCCGTCATTGCGCCGCTTCGAAACCTGCCAGTCCTGCAATTGCTGGGTCAGGTAGAAGGCCGGCTGGGCGTTCAGCGGTGGCCCGTTGGCGGTGCCTGCCCCTTCGACGCCATGGCACTGTTGACAAGCACCGGCATACAGCCCCGGCGTCGTCGCGGCGATGGCTTCGTCGGTGGCGGGCCGGGTTTCAAAAGGAAAGGCCTGCGGTGGCAGCGCGGCGTAGTGGTTGGCGACCTGCACGCGTTCATGGCTGTCGAGAAAGCGTGCCACGTCGCGCATCACTGCGTGCGGGCGCAAGCCGGCCGCATAGTCTTCCATCTGCTTTTGCAGGTAGCCCGTCGGCAGGCCGGCCAGGCGCGGTGCGTCGAAACCATTGCCCTCTCCACGCGCGCCGTGGCAAGTCACGCAGGCGTAGCGCGCGCCGCCTTCGCCGCCGCTCATCGCGATGAGTTCTCCACCGCGCCCCCAGCGGTCATCGCTGCTGGTCATGCGATCGGTGCAGGCCGTCGCCAGCACCATGACGAACAGGGCCAACCACCGGCCGCTGCACTTCGCAGCCCGGTGTTCGTGCGGCAAGGGCTGTCTGCGCATGGGAAGTAGATCATCGTCCATGCGAAGGCTCGACCCTGTGCGGCGGCGCACGTCGGGCCGCTGGCTGGTGCTGGCGTGTTGCAGCCTGATGGCCTGCGATGGCCCGCCCGACCGCACGCCGACGCTGGGCGATGCCAACGCCGCAAAGGGTCGGCGGCTGGTCGCCGACAAGGGCTGCGTGGCCTGCCACACCTTCCCCGACGTGCCTTGGCCGCGCGGCGGGCTCGGGCCGTCACTGCAGGACTTCGGGCGACAGGGGCTGATCGCCGGGCGGCTGCCCAACCAGCCCGGCGTGCTGATGCAGTTCGTCAGGAACGCCCCGGCGCTGGTGCCCGGCACGGCCATGCCGGCCATATCGATGACTGACCAGGAAGCCCGCGATGTCACAGCCTACCTCCTCACCCTCAAGCCCCGCTGAGGCCTTCACTGCGGCCTTCAGTGCATCGATCAGCGGCTGGCCGCCGCCGGTGCTCGACCCGCACGGCCCGTTCTCGAACACGGTCACCACGCTGGCCTGGGTGCTGATCGCGCTCGTCACGCTGATCTTCGCCCTGGTCTGC
>JANOAQ010000593.1:0-1611 GCA_031411195.1 Burkholderiaceae bacterium
GGCGTCGCCAACCGTCAAAGCGCGTCTCCTGGAACGCATGTGATGCCCGATGGCACGGTGATGCAGGGCGCGCATTGCGACCACGCTCATCACCCGGCAGGCCACAACCACAGTGGACACGCCCACCACCACTCGGCAGCATCTTTGCCGGCACCCCAGGGCGACCAGAGCCAGGTCGAATACACCTGCCCGATGCACCCACAAGTGCGCCAGATGGGCCCAGGCAACTGCCCCATCTGCGGCATGGCCCTGGAGCCGGTGCTGGCCACGGCCGAACAAGGCGAAAGCCCCGAGCTGCGCGACATGACCAGGCGCTTCTGGATAGGCACGGTGCTCACGGTGCCAGTCTTCGCGCTGGAGATGGGTGGGCACCTCTTCAACATTCATGCCCTGGTCGCGCAGCAGACTTCGAACTGGGTGCAGTTCTTGTTGGGCACGCCCGTCGTTCTGTGGGCGGGGTGGCCCTTTTTTGTGCGCGCGCTCGCCTCGGTGAAGAACCGCAGCCTGAACATGTTCTCGCTCATCGCACTGGGCACCGGCGCCGCATGGCTGTACAGCATCGTGGGTACGTTGGTGCCCGCGCTGTTCCCGGCTGAGTTGCGCCTGGCCGATGGCGCGGTGCCCATCTATTTCGAGGCCGCGGCCGTCATCACGGTGCTGGTGTTGCTCGGGCAGGTGCTTGAGTTGCGGGCGCGCGAGAAAACGTCCGGTGCCATCAAGGCACTGCTGGGCCTGGCCCCCAAGACGGCGGCGAAGGTCAACGCCGACGGCAGCGACGAGACGGTCCAGGTCGACGCCATCCAGGTCGGCCACCTGCTGCGTGTGCGTCCTGGCGAAAAGGTCCCGGTCGACGGCGAACTCACCGAAGGCAAGGGCAACGTCGACGAATCAATGGTGACTGGCGAGCCGATCCCGGTGGCCAAGTCTGTGGGGTCCAAGGTCACGGCCGGGACGCTGAACCAGACCGGCGGCTTCGTGATGCGCGCCGAGAAGGTCGGCGCCGACACGCTGCTGTCGCAAATCGTGCACATGGTCGCTGCCGCCCAGCGCAGCCGGGCGCCCATCCAGCGCATGGCCGACCAGGTGGCGGGCTGGTTCGTGCCCGTGGTCATGCTGGTGGCCGCGCTGACCTTTGCGGTCTGGCTGGCCTGGGGGCCGTCGCCGGCGTTCAGCTACGCGCTCATCACTGCGGTGGCCGTGCTCATCATCGCCTGCCCCTGTGCGCTGGGGCTGGCCACGCCCATGTCCATCATGGTCGGCGTGGGCAAGGGTGCGCAGCACGGGGTACTCATCCGCGACGCCGAGGCGCTGGAGAAGATGGAGAAGGTCGATACGCTCGTGGTCGACAAGACCGGCACGCTCACCGAAGGGCGCCCGAAGGTCGTTCACATCGAGGCAGCGGCCGGCCACCAAGCGGACGACGTCCTGCAGAAGCTGGCGAGCGTCGAGCGGGCCAGCGAGCATCCCTTGGCGATGGCCATCGTGATGGATGCACAGGAGCGCAAGCTGACGCTGTCGCCCGTCACCGACTTTGACTCGCCGGTCGGAAAGGGGGTCATCGGCACCGTCGATGCACAGGTCGTCGTTTCGGGCAGCGCCAAGTTCCTGACC
>JANOAQ010000594.1:0-3947 GCA_031411195.1 Burkholderiaceae bacterium
CCGGCCTACAGGCGCCGCCACCGCCCGCTCTACGCTCCATGTTCCACCCGCCTTGGAGAGACTCCCATGCCCCGTGTCATCTGGAAAGGCGCCATCAGCTTCGGCCTGGTGCACGTGCCCGTCGCCCTCTACCCCGCCTCGCAGGAAGACGACATCGACTTCGACTGGCTGGACAAGCGCTCGATGGACCCGGTGGGCTACAAGCGGGTGAACAAGCGCACCGGCAAGGAAATCCAGTCCGACGACATCGTCAAGGGCATCAAGCAGGCGGATGGCGACTACGTGATCCTGAGCGAAGACCAGATCAAGGCGGCGTATCCCAAGTCGACCCAGACCATCGAGATTGAGTCCTTTGTCAAGGCCAGCGAGATTCCGTTCACGCTGCTGGAGACGCCTTACTACCTGGAGCCTATCGGCAAGGGCGAAAAGGTCTATGCCCTGCTGCGGGAATCCATGTTCGAGGCCGGCGTCATCGGCATCGCGCGGGTGGTGATGCACACCAAGGAGCGCCTGGCCGCGCTGATTCCAACGGGCGCCGCCTTGGTGCTCAACACCATCCGATGGGCCGGCGAGATCCGCCCCTTGGCGGAGCTGAAGCTGCCGGCTGAGGGCAAGACGGCGGCCGGACTGAAGCCGGCCGAGCTGAAGATGGCCGCACAGCTCATCGGCGACATGACCGGCCCCTGGAAGTCGGACGACTACTCCGACAAGTTCAGCGACGCGATTCTGGCGCTGGTGAGCAAGAAGATCGAAGCCGGCGAGACAACCACGGTCACATCGCTTGAAGATGCGCCTTCGCAGGCGGGAACGACCAATGTTGTCGATCTCACCGAGTTGCTGGCCAAGAGCCTGGCCAAGCGCAAGCCTGGAGGCAATGCCGATGACAGCCAACGAGGCACGGCCGGCACCGCAAAGAAGTCCGCAGCCAAGACGCCGACCCGACGGCGGGCATGACGACTCATGCGCGACCTCATCGCCACGGCGTCAGCGCGCCGCGACCGCGCCAGGCGCATCGGCCTGGGCTTCGTCTTTCTGTGGTTTCTGATTGGCGGCATCGCGCACTTCGTTGCCACCGACACCGAAGTCCGGCTCGTGCCGCCCTGCATCCCCTGGCCGCTGGCTGCAGTGCTGGTGAGCGGTGCCTTCGAGTTGATGGGCGCCTTGGGCCTGCTCTTCACTGCAACCCGGCGTGCAGCAGGGATTGGGCTCTTCGCCCTGACGATCTGCGTCACGCCGGTGCACATCCACATGCTGCAGCGGCCCGACCTGTTCACTGTTCCGTACTGGGCCCTGGTGCTGCGGCTGCCACTGCAGGTGGCGCTGCTGGCGTTGATTGCCTGGAGCACATTCCGGACGGCCCGTGCCCAGGGGTCAGACCAGGCCGGTGGTGCCGGTGGCGTTCTACAAGCAGAAGTGTTCAGTACGCATGCTGCCGTTTCGCGATGTGCGGACGGTTTGTCGACGCTCGCTGCGGATCGGGCAATCGACAACCACACTGCAGCAAAGCAACTTGCGCTGTGAGCGAGGCGGCGCTGTCCTGGCTCAACGCGTTGCAGTGGCCCGCGATGCTGTTGACGCTTCTGGCGTCATGGCTCGTGGCATCCCAGAAGGAAGCGCTTCGGGCCCGGGGATTCTGGGTGTTTCTGGTCAGCAACGCACTGTGGGTCGCCTGGGGATGGCACACCGGCGCATGGGCATTGGTGATGTTGCAGTTGGGTCTTGCAGCCATGAACATCAGAGGTGCACACGAGAACGCGAAATGATGGTCGTGGATCTTCGAGGTCCTGAAGATCTTGACCGACGCGGCAAAGCCTGCCGGGACCCGCACCAGGCGAAAACGTTGAGAGGTGTTCATCACGCCTCGGTCGGCGCGGCAGTTCCGCGGCCAATCAATCGGAGGTGGTCGCCAGCGCCACAACTGCCTTGGCACTGGTCGGCGGTGTGCCCTTTCGGCTCAACGGCGAATTCTCTTGCGCGCCTATATCGCCTGTCCGAAGTTGGAGCGCTGGGCCATGCCGGAGTGGCGATCGCCAGTCCGCCCTAATGACGTTGTGCCTGCAGGGAAGACCTCAGACCAAGCAGAGACCGCCGCACCCAACTCTTCACGGTACCGAGCGGGCGTTCGAGACGCTCGGCGATTTCGGCATGTGTCAGTCCTTCGCAGAGAGCGAGCGTCAAGGTCATTCGCTCATTCGAAGGCAACTCGCGCACGTACCGATGTACTGCGTGGTGAAGCTGCGATTGAATCAAGCACAGTTCGGGGCCTGGATGCAGCGACATCAAGTGCGCACAGGGGTCGATGTCGTCGTCGCCTGCAAGGCAAGAAGCCGCTGGGCGCGCACTTCCCGTTCGCAGACTGGAAATTGCAAGGTTGTGCGCAATCCCCGACATCCAGAAGATGGCGGGGCCCGTGGCCTGGTCAAATTGGCCGCACTGCCGCCACACCTTGACGTAGGTCTCCTGAAGAACCCCCTCGGCTTCGTCGCGGTTCCGATTGATGCGACAGACGATGCCGAACAGACGACTGCTTGTCAGGTCGTAGAGCCGACTGAAAGAGGTGCGACATGCACGTTCTGCAATTGCAAGCACCAGCACATTGACTTCCGTCTGGCCCGACGTGGCGGAGTCACTTTCCGCCAATCCAGCGCTTGCCGCCAGTTGCGAGTGCGATGACGCAAGAGGCCACGGCTCGTCCCGACTCGACTCGTTGCGCTCGGCATGCTCCTGGAAGTCGTTCGAAAGTGGCAACTGAGCCATCGGATCCCTAGCCATTGACCGAGCGCACAAAAAGCCCCAGATGAAGCGCGCACTGCAAGCATGCCTTTGCGAGGTTCTGACAGTCCGTTCGACAACGCACAAAGGAGTTCCAAAGTCGTCGTCAAGGTGTCGCGCAGACGCTGACGCATGACTGCAAGCGCCACGGCACGACCGCGTTGTTTGCCGCGCTCAAGGTCCTGGACGGCAAGGACATCGGTCAGTGCCGCAGGGGCCCAGCACGTCGAATCAGGGTGCAACAGGCTGTTGAATCAATGGCGCCCTTTTTTGCCGACTTTCCCCTGCCCGATCAGCGCGGCGCCATGCGGATGGCGCCGTCCAGCCGCACGCTTTGGGCGTTGAGGTAGGTATTGCGCACCATCTCAAGCGCCAGGCTCGCAAACTCTTCGGGCTTGCCCAGCCGCTTGGGAAAGGGCACCGACGCGCTCAGGCTGTCCAGCACGTTCTGCTTGGCACCCAGCATCAGCGGCGTGGCAAAGATGCCCGGCATGATGCAGTTGACGCGAATGCCCAGATCGGACAAGTCGCGCGCCATCGGCAGCACCAGGCCGTTCACTCCGGCCTTGGCCGAGGCATAGATCACCTGGCCGATCTGCCCGTCCTGCGCGGCCACCGAGGCCGTCAGGATGATGACGCCGCGCTCGCCGTCGTCCAGCGCGGCCGTTGCCGCCATGCCTTCGGCCGACAGCGACGCCAGCCGGTAGCTGGCCACCAGGATGCCCTGCACGCCGTATTCGTAATCGGCCGTGGGCAGGCGCTTGAGCTTGCCGGCCTCCTTGTCGAAGGCCAGGGTCTTGCCTCGGCGCGAAGTCATGGCGCAGTGCACCAGCACCCGCTCCTGGCCGTGCGCGGCGCGGGCCTTGGCAAAGCCGGCGACCACGCTGTCTTCACTGGTGATGTCGACCTTGCAGAACAGGCCGCCGATGGCCTGGGCCACTTCGGTGCCCTGGGCCTCGTTGACGTCGAAGATCGCCACCTTGGCGCCTGCGGCGGCCAGGGCATGGGCCGTGGCGCGGCCCAGGCCCGATGCGCCGCCGGTGACAACCGCTGCAATGCTCGAATCGATGTTCATGGGGGGTGTTCCTCAGGTGAAGGGGGTCTCGGCGTCGCGGAAGGGCGGGCGCAAATGCACGGCCATCCTAGGCAGCGGCCAGGCCTGGCCTCAATCGTCG
>JANOAQ010000595.1:0-5643 GCA_031411195.1 Burkholderiaceae bacterium
CGAAGACGCGGCACGCCGCGACTTCACCGTCAACGCCATGTACTACGACCCGCGGACGATGCGCACCGGGTCTTCGCGGTAGCGGGTGGCCGGGTCGCCGATCAGGCGCAGCAGCTTGGCCTTCACGTCGGCCAGACCGCCGTGGTAGTCAACCACGATCTGCGTCTGCGGGTCGTAGTACATGGCGTTGACGGTGAAGTCGCGGCGTGCCGCGTCTTCGATCTGCGGGCCCCACACGTTGTCGCGCAGCACCCGGCCGCTGGCGTCCACCGCATGGGCGCTGCCGGCCAATGCGGCCTTGCTGGTCTTCTCGTTGCCCTCGAACTGCGTGGCCTCGCTGTTGTCCATGTAGGCGCGGAAGGTGGATACCTCGATCACCTCGTGGTCACGCCCCCGGCCATGCACCACGTGCACGATGCGAAAGCGCCGGCCGATGATGAAGGCGCGGCGAAACAGGCCTTTCACCTGCTCGGGCGTGGCGTTGGTGGCCACGTCGAAATCCTTCGGCCGGCGGCCCACCAGCAGGTCGCGCACCGCGCCACCCACCACATAGGCTTCAAAGCCAGCCTGCTGCAGCGTGCGCACCACCTTGACGGCCCGCTCGTCCACCAGATCGACATCGATGCCGTGCACGCTGGCAGGCACTTCCACGCGCTTGCCGGTGGGGATGCGCGGCGCCGCAGGGGCGGCCTCTGGCGACGCAGCAGCAGCGGCAGCCTCGGCGCCCTTGCCCAGCAGGCGGTTGATGAATTTCTTGATCATG
Source organism: Burkholderiaceae bacterium (assembly GCA_031411195.1). Lineage (GTDB taxonomy): Bacteria > Pseudomonadota > Gammaproteobacteria > Burkholderiales > Burkholderiaceae_C > Pseudaquabacterium. Next base: position 764 of record JANOAQ010000595.1, read on the forward strand.
AAAACAACCTCAGGATGCGCCAGCCGCGCGCTTGGGCAATGGCCTCAAGCGCCGGGCTGGGATTGGTGGCCACCGGCTCGCTCACGATCTCGAGCAGCGGCAGGTCATTGGTCGAGTCGCTGTAGAACACCGTGCGCTCAAAGCCGGCCAGGGTGTGCCCCTGCGCCAGCAGCCATTGGTGAACTCGGTCGATCTTGCCTTCACGGAAGGACGGCACGCCACGGATGCGGCCGGTGGCCGCGCCTTGTGCATCAAGCTCCAGTTGCACCGCCAGCAGGTGGGACACACCCAAGGCGTCGGCAATCGGCCGTGTGATGAATTCATTGGTGGCCGTGACGATGGCCACCAGATCGCCCGCGTCACGGTGGTGCTGCAGCAGTTCGAAGGCCGGCGCGCGCAACTGCGGCTTCATGACCTCGGCGATGAACCTTGCGCTGGCCGTGGCCTGTTCGGCCGGGCTGCGGTGGCGCCACGCGCCGGTGGTGAAGTGGATGTACTCGTGGATGTCCAGCGTGCCCGCCTGGTACTGGCGATAAAAAGCGTCGTTGCGTCGGCGGTGCTCGTCGGCATCGGCCCAGCCCAATGCCACCATGAACTCGCCGAAGGCGTGGTCGCTGTCGCCAGGAATCAAAGTGCCATCCAGATCGAACAAGGCGAGGTTCATGCCGGCGAATCCTCTTCGGCCAGCATCTTCTTGAGCAAGGGCACAGTGATGTGTCGGTGCTCGGCCAGGGCAAAACCATCCAGCCGGTCGAGCAGGCCCATCAGGTTGCTCATGTCGCGTTTAAATCGGGTCAGCAGATAGTCCATCACTTCATCGGGCAGAAAGATGCCGCGCCGGTCGGCTTCGCGGCGCAGGGCAGCGCGGGTTTCACCCTCGGCCAGGGGTTGCAGGGCAAACACATGGCCCCAGCCCAGGCGGCTGCGCAAGTCATCGCGCAGGGGCAGGTCTACCGGCGGCAGGCAGCCGGCCGCAGCCCACTGCACACCGGCCGTGCCAGCTTCGACAAACAGCGCAAAGGCCGCCTGCTGGTGCGCGGCATCCAGCACGTCACAGCGGTCGATCACCACCAGACGCCAGGCTTCGCCCAACACCCAGGGCAGCGGAGCAGCGGCGTCGAACCACCCCGCCTGCTCGCCTTCAGCCTGGCGCTGGGCCACCAGGGCGCGCAGCAGGCGGGTCTTGCCGGTGCCGGCCTCGCCCCACAAATAGACTGGCGGCTGCACACCCGACCCGACGCACAAGGCGCGCAGGTGCTGTACCGCAGCGCCATTGCCGCCGACCACCAGTTGGTCGAAACCATCGGCCGGCGCTGGGGTGATGGGCAGGGGCAGCTGCTTCATCTCGGGCGGGGCCGGTCAGCCGCCAAAGAGCTGGCTGGCTCGGTACGCCGCCAGCACCCGACGCAAGGCCACCAAGGCCACGGTGCTGGCAGGCAGGGCGATCAACACGCCGACGAAGCCGAACAATTGACCGAAGGCCATCAGCGCGAAGATCACTGCCAGCGGGCTCAGGCCGATGCGTTCGCCCACCAGGCGCGGCGTCAGGACAAAACTCTCCAACAGTTGCCCCACGCCGTACACCCCGGCAATCAGCAACACGCCGGCGGCAGTGCCGAACTGCAGCAACGCGGCCAGCAGCGCCATCACCAGCCCCAGGCCGAATCCCAGGTAGGGAATGGCCACCGCCAGGCCGGTGAACACGCCCAACGGCACGGCCAGGTCAAAACCCACCAGTGCCAGCGCCACCGCGTAGTAAACCGCCAAGGCCGCCATCACCAGCAACTGGCCACGCAGGTACTGGCCCAGCACGGCATCACATTCGTCGATGAAGCCCTGGTATGAACCGCGCAGACGCGGAGGCACCAGGGCCTGCACCCGCTGCACCAGATTGAGCCAGTCCATCAGCAGGTAGAACAGCACCACCGGCACCAGGATGGCATTGCCCACCAGCGACAAGAGCACGCTGCCACCGATGCGGGCCGATGCCAGCGCGGTGGCCAGCCAGTCCTGGCTGTTGGCATCGAGCAATTGGGTCAGCCACGACTTGATGCTGGCCACATCGAGCGTGACGTTCAAACCCAGGCGCTGCAGCGACGGGATCACGCTGGCATTGAGCCGATCCAGCAATACCGGCACCTGTGCCTTGAGCAGCGGCAGCTCTTTCATCAGCACCGGCACGATCAGCAGCAGCACGGCCAGGGCCCCCAGCAAGGCCAGCATCTCGACCAGACCCACTGCCAGCACCCGGGGCCAGCGCCGCGCAGCCAGCTTTTCAACCAGGGGATGCAGGGCATAGGCCAGCACTGCCGCCACCACGAAAGGCGTGAGCACGGGCGCCAACAGCCACAACAGCAGTGCAGCCGTGGCGGCCAGGGCGATCCAGTTGAGGGTTTGGCGTTGAGCGGGCGTGAGGGTCATCGGCCGGTGAAGCCATCATCGGTGTGGCCATTCGCGGCGGCGCCGCGGCAGGTGCCGAGGCGCTGCTGCAGGCGCGCCACCGTACAAAACCGCCATTGTAGGAGGGCCGTCAATGCAGGCGCGGGGCGCCGTCACGGCGCAGTTCGGCCAGGCGCTCTTGCAGGGCAGCGGCGTCAGCGGCGTCGGGTCGGGCAGCGAGGTAGACAGACAGGTCATCGGCGGCCTCGACCGGGCGGCCGAGCTCGGCCCAGGTCAGGCCGCGGTCACGCCGCTGTTCCAGCGCATGGGGCAGCAGCAGCACCAGGCGCTGCTGCACGGCCAGCAGGCGCGGCCAGTCTTCGGCGGTGCGGTGGATTTCTTTCAGATTCAGCAACAACCGCGCCAGCACATCACGCGGCGGCGCGGCCTGCAGAAACAAGCCCAAGGGCGTTTCGAAATCACCTTCCAGCCCGTGCCGGGCGCGGTAAGGCACCAGGCGCTCGTCGAGTTCTTCGCGTGACAGCGAGCGGCCGTCGAAGGGGTCGATCACCACTTCGCCCTGCGGCATGCGCACCTTGATCAGAAAGTGGCCAGGAAATGAAACGCCGCGCGCCTCCAGCCCCAGTTGGCCGGCGAGCTCGATGTAGAGCAGGGCCAAGGTGATGGGGATGCCTCGCCGGGTGCGCAGCACTTCGTGCAGGTAGCTGTTGCGGGCGTCGTAGTAGTCGTTCACATTGCCGGCAAAGCCCAGCTCGTTGAAGAAGTAGTGGTTCAGCGCACGCAGTCGGCGCAAGTCCGGGGCATCGGCCGGCAGGCGCGATCGCAACTGGGCGGCCAGGCGGTCGATCTCGCCGATGACCGCCTGCGGATCGAGCGCAGGCTGGTCGTCCTGGGCCACGCAAATGGCCGCCTCCAGCAAGGCAAAGCCCTGGTCTTCGGCCACCAGGCTGGCAAAGTAGGCCAGCGGCTGCGCGGCCTGAAGCGTGAGGTGCTTCATCGTGTCCAGTCTAGACCTTGCGCAGGAAGCTGCGAAACCGCAGCCCCAGCAGCGCCAGAACGCCAAAGTACACCACGGCCGAGGCCGCCAGCGCCGCCGCCATGGCGCCAGCACGCAGCAGTTCATGGCGGCCCAGCGCCAGCCAATCGATGCGCTGGGCCAGCAGCGCCAGCAGGCCGCCCATCAAAACGCTGGCCACCACCACCCGCGCTGCAAAACCAGCCCAGCCCGGCAGGGGCTGGTAGCTGCCACGCCGGTGCAGGCCCCAAAGCAGCACTGCTGCATTGACATTGGCTGCCAGGCCGATCGACAAGGCCAGCGAAGCCGACCCCATGCCCAGGCCCAGGATGAACAGCGCGTTCAGCGCCTGCGTGAGCAGCAGCGCTCCGATCGCGATGCGCATGGGCGTCCTCATGTCGTGCTGGGCAAAGTAAGCCGGCGCCGCCACCTTGATGCCCACCAGTCCCATCACACCGGCGCCCCAGCCCATCACCGCCAGGCTGGTCATGCCCACGGCGCGGGCATCGAACGCACCGCGCTGGAACAGCGTGGCCACCATTGGCTGGGCAAACACCAGCAACGCCACCGCGCAGGGCAGGGCCAGCAGCAGCACCACGCGCAGGCCCCAGTCCAGCAGCCCGGAGTAAGCGTCCATGTCGCCCTGAGCCCGGGCGGCCGACAACTGGGGGGTCAAGACAACGCCCAGCGCCACGCCCAGCAGAGCGATGGGCAGTTCCATGAGGCGATCGGCATAGACCAATGCCGATACGGCGCCGACCCCCAAGTGGCTGGCGATCTGTGAGTTGATCATCAGCGACACCTGGGCCACCGAGACGCCCACCAGGGCCGGCCCCATCTTGCCCAGAATCTGCCTGACCCCCGGATGCCGCCAGGCCGCCAGCAGGCCCAACGGCGACAGGCCGATGCGCGGCAGCATGCCGATGCGCAGCAGCGCCGGCCCCTGCAACGCCAACTGCAGCACCCCGCCCACCATCACGCCCAGGGCCAGGGCGTAGATCGGCTCATGGCCGTGCGCCTTCAACCAGGGCGCGCCCAGCAGGGCGGCGCCGATCACACTGAGATTGAGCAGCACGGGGGTGAAGGCTGGCACGGCAAAACGCCTCCAGGTGTTGAGCACGCCCGAGGCCAGCGCCACCATCGACATGAAACCGACGTAGGGGAACATCCAGCGCGTCATGGCCACGGCGGCGGTTTCGGTGGCCGGATCAAAACCCGAGGCCATCAACCACACCAGCACCGGCGCGGCCACGACGCCGGCAGCGCAGGTGAACAGCAGCGCCCAGGCCAGCACCGTGGCCACGGCGTTGACGAGGCGGTGGGTGGCCTCGTCGCCCTCGGTGGCGCGCGTGGCGGCCAGCAGCGGCACGAAGGCCTGCGAAAAGGCGCCTTCGGCAAACAGCCGCCGCAGCAGATTGGGGATGCGAAAGGCAATCTGGAACGCGTCCATCATTGCCGAGGTGCC
>JANOAQ010000596.1:0-7219 GCA_031411195.1 Burkholderiaceae bacterium
AAGACCTGTTCACCGCGGCCCGCTGGTTCGCGACGTCCGATGCGACGCTCAGCCTGTATTGCCAGGGCCTGAACCAGTCCACCAGAGGCACCGCCAAGAATGCCGCGCTCATCAACCTGCACCTGGCCACGGCGCAGATCGGCAAACCCGGCGCCGGCCCGTTTTCACTCACCGGCCAGCCCAATGCCATGGGGGGGCGCGAGGTCGGCGGCATGGCCAACCTGCTGTCGGCGCACCGCGACCTGGCCAACCCGGCGCACCGTGCCGAAGTCGCCGCATTGTGGGGCATACCGACGGTCCCCGACAAACCCGGCAAGACGGCGGTGGAGATGTTCCAGGCCGCCGCCGACGGCGAAATCAAGGCCCTGTGGATAGTCTGCACCAACCCGGCGCAATCGCTGCCCGACCAGGCCACCGTGCGCCGCGCGCTGGAGCGTGCCGAGCTGGTGGTGGTGCAAGAAGCCTTTGCCACCACCGCCACCGCGCGCTATGCAGACTGGTTGCTGCCGGCCAGCACCTGGGGTGAAAAGGACGGCACCGTCACCAACAGCGAGCGCCGCATCAGCCGGGTGCGTCCCGCCGTGCCGGCGCCCGGCCAGGCGCGCGCCGATTGGCAGATCGCACTGGACATTGCCCAAGGTCTGGAACGCCGCTTGCGGCCGGGCCTGCCCACGCTGTTTGCTTACGACAGGCCCGAATCGGTGTGGCTGGAGCACCGCGAAAGCACCCGCGGCCGCGACCTGGACATCACCGGCCTGAGCTATGCCCTGCTCGACAGCCAGGGTCCGCAGCAATGGCCCATGCCCGATGGCGCAACCGCTGGCCGTGCCCGCTTGTACGAGGACGGCCAATTCGCCACGCCCGACGGCCGCGCTCAGTTCTTCGACACACCGTTCGTGCCGCTGGCCGAGCCGCGCGATGCCCGTTTTCCCTTCGGCCTGACCACTGGCCGCCTGCGCGACCAGTGGCATGGCGGCAGCCGCACCGCCACGCTGGGGCGCCTGTTCGGCCACCAGGCCGAGCCCTGCATCGACCTGCACCCGCAGGAAATGGCCCGCCTGGGCCTGGCCGAGGGTGATCTGGTACAGGTGCAAAGCCGGCGCGGGCAACTGGTGCTGCCGGCCCACGCCACCGACAACGTGGCGCTGGCCCAGGCCCATGTGGCCTTGCACTGGGGCGACGAGGTACTGGGCGGCAGCGACGGCGACGGCCGGCCTGGCGCCGGCATCAACGACCTCACCAACCCAGCCTTCTGCCCCCGGTCCAGGCAACCCGAGCTCAAGCACACGGCCGTGCGCCTGCAACGCGCCCGGTTGCCCTGGCAGCTGCTGGCCGTGGCCTGGCTGAGCGATGACCGTGCCCTGGCCCTGCGCCAGCAACTGGTGCCGGTGATGCGCGGTTTCGGCTACGCCGCCTGCGTGCCCTTCGGCCACGATCGGGCCGGGGTGCTGCTGCGCCTGGCGGCCGCCCAGGCGCCGGCCACCGAGCAGGTGCTGGCCATCGAAAGCGCCTTCGGCCTGGGCCCCGACCAGCCCGAGGTGCTGCGCTACGAAGACCGCCAGCGGGGCCAGCGCCGCGCCATCGGCCTGCAGCGCCGTGGCGAAAACGCGCTGCTGCAGGCCTTCGTGCTGGCCGGCGATGTGCGGGCCGAGGCCTGGATCAAGGCCCTGCTGATGCAGCAATTGCCGGCCCAGGCCTTCGGCCACCAGTTGCTTCGGCCCGGTGCCGTGGCACCGATCGCCCTGGCGCCCGCCGGCCGCCAGGTGTGCACCTGCCTGAATGTGGCCGAGTCCGCCATTCGCAGTACCTTGGCCACTTGCCAGGGCGATGGCGTGCAGCGTTTGGCCGGGTTGCAGCAGGCCCTGGGTTGTGGCACCCAATGCGGCTCTTGCCTGCCTGAGGTGCGCAGGCTGGTCCAGGACAGCCTGCCCATGGCGGCCTGATGCCGACCGTAGTTCAAGCGCTGCTGCACGATTTGAGCGGCCAGAAATGGCCCAGCGCACGGTCAGCCTGGCGTTTCGGCCCGAAACTTGCGACTTCCTGACTGACCTACCCGATCCAGCCACCGGACAGACCCACACGCAAGGGCCAGCACATGGGCATCGCCAGCTACATCAAGGAAATCGGCCGCGGCCACGAAGGCGCGCGTTCGCTCGGCGTTGCCGATGCGCACGACCTGATGTCGCAGGTTCTCGACGGTCAGGTCACCGACCTGGAGATCGGCGCCTTCGCCCTGGCCATGCGCATCAAGGGCGAAACGGTGGACGAGCTTTTGGGGTTTATCCAGGCGGCCCAGGCCCGCTGCCTGCCCGTGCACAGCGATCTGCCGGTGGTCGTGATCCCCAGCTACAACGGCGCGCGCCGCCTGCCCAACCTGACGCCGCTGCTGGCCATGCGCCTGGCGCAAGAGGGCGCCCGTGTGCTGGTGCACGGCCCGCGCCATGACCCCACCCGCGTGACCAGCTGCGACATCTTTCAGGCCCTGGGTCTGCCACCGGCCGACAGCGCCGCCGCAGTGCACGAACGCTGGCAACGCCACGAGCCCGCCTTCATGCCCACCGACGTGCTCAGCCCCGCGCTGCAGCGCCTGCTGGACGTGCGTTGGGTGGTGGGCCTGCGCAACTCGGGCCATACCGTGGCCAAGCTGCTGCAGCCGGTGCAGGGTGCACCCGCCCTGCGCCTGGCCAACCACACCCATCCCGAGTTCGGGCAGCTGATGGCCCAGTTTGCCGAGCGCAGTGCGGCCGACCTGATGCTGCTGCGCGGCACCGAAGGTGAAGCCGTGGCCGATCCGCGCCGCTGCCCCAAGCTTGACCAATGGCTGGGCGGCGTGTGGCAGGCCGAGCTGTCGTGCCCGGCGCAAGAAGGTGTGCTGTCCGATCTGCCCCTGCTGCCGCGCCAGATCGACGCAGCCACCGTGGCGGTGTATGTGCAGGCGGTGGTGGCCGGCGAAAAGCCCGGCCCCAAACCGCTGGACAAGCAGGTCGACCTGATCCTGCAAGCCCTGCAGCGGTTGCAATCGCCCGCGCCCCAGGTGCTGCGGGCCTGAAACGGACCACCCCCCTACGCGCTTCGCGCGCCCCCTCAAGGGGACAACGCCGGCGGCCCGGCAGAGCCGGTTCCGCAGCATTCGCTTGGGGGCGACCCGGATAATGCGCGCCCATGCCCAGCCCGCCTCCGTTTGACGCCATCGTGATCGGCGCCGGTGCGGCTGGCCTGCTCTGCGCGGCCCAAGCCGGCCAACGCGGCCTGCGGGTATTGCTGATCGACCATGCGCACAAGGTGGCCGAAAAAATCCGCATTTCGGGCGGCGGGCGCTGCAACTTCACCAACCGCGATGCGGGGCCAGCCAACTTCCTGTCGGCCAACCCGCATTTCTGCCGCTCTGCCCTGGCGCGCTACACCCCGGCTGATTTCATCGATCTGGTGCGCCGCCACGGCATCGCTTTCCATGAAAAGCACCAGGGCCAGCTCTTTTGCGACAACTCGGCCGAGCAGATCATCCAGATGCTGCTGGCCGAATGTGCCACCGGCGCGGTGCAGCACTGGCAGCCCTGCGCGGTGGCGGCTGTTCGGGCTGTGGACGGCGGATTCGAGGTCGACACCGCTCGCGGCACCGTGCACGGCGCCCAGTTGGTGGTGGCCACCGGCGGGCTGGCCATCCCCAAGATCGGCGCCACCGACTTCGGCCACCGGCTGGCACGGCAGTTCGGCCACAAGGTCGTCGAACCACGCCCGGCCCTGGTGCCGCTGACCTTTGCCGGCGCCGATTGGGCGCCCTTCGTACCCTTGGCCGGCGCATCGTTGCCGGTGCAGATCACCACCGGCAGCGGCCGCGGCGCTGGCCGCTTCACTGAAGACCTGCTCTTCACCCACCGCGGCCTCAGCGGCCCGGCGGTGCTGCAGATTTCCAGTTACTGGCGCCCGGGCCAGGCATTGCAACTCGATTTGCTGCCGGGCCTGGACGCCGCCAAGGCCCTGATCAGCGCCAAGCTCACCAGCCGCCGGCAGTTGGGCAATGCCCTGGCCGAGTGGCTGCCCCAACGCCTGGTGGACGCCTGGCTGGCCCGCATCGGCCTGGATGCCACCAAGCCCCTGCCAGACCTGCGCGACGCCGTCCTGCAGCATCTGGCCCTGTCGCTGCAGCACTGGACGATCACACCCGACGGCACCGAAGGCTATCGCAAAGCCGAGGTCACGGCTGGCGGGGTGGATACCCGGGAGCTTGACTCCCGCACCATGGGCAGCCAGCGCCAAAACGGCCTGTACTTCATCGGCGAAGTGGTGGACGTCACGGGCTGGCTGGGCGGCTACAACTTCCAGTGGGCCTGGGCCAGCGCAGCCGCCTGCGCCCAGGCTTTGCCGGCCCCGGGCGACTGATTCGGTTGGCCCCACTATCAAACTGGCCAATTGGGTATTTTCGAAGTAGAATCCCTGCTTTGCTGGCAAACAGCGCATCGATTTCCCGGCCCGACCGCGCGCGTTGAAGCGCGTTGCATATCCGGAGTGCATCGATCTGAAGAACGGCTGCAGGGCTGACACCTGGCAGTTGAGCAACAGATCAAGGCCGAGCCAGGAACACCGAGCGCAAACACTTCTAGGATTTTTTGCTTAAATGACCACGATTCGCGTCAAGGAAAACGAGCCGTTCGACGTTGCATTGCGCCGCTTCAAGCGCACCATCGAAAAACTGGGTCTGCTCACCGATCTTCGCGCCCGCGAGTTCTACGAAAAGCCCACGGCCGAGCGCAAGCGCAAGAAGGCAGCGGCCGTCAAGCGCCACTACAAGCGCGTGCGCAGCATGCAGTTGCCCAAGAAGCTCTACTGAGTCTCTGGCGCCTGGACAAACGCCCGCGCGGGACGCCGCAGCGGGCGTTTTTCATTGTTTTTCTGAAAGACCGTGATGAGCCTTAAAGACCAGATCACCGACGACATGAAGGCCGCCATGCGGGCCAAGGACGCCGACCGGCTGTCCACCATCCGCATGTTGCTGGCCGCTATTAAGCAACGCGAGGTGGACGAGCGCATCGTGCTCGATGACGCTGCCATCGTGTCCATCGTCGACAAGACGATCAAGCAGCGCAAGGATTCGATTGCCGCCTTCCAGGCCGCCGGCCGCACCGATCTGGTCGACAAGGAAAGCGCCGAACTGCTGGTGCTGCAGGCCTACCTGCCCGCTCGCATGTCGGCCGAAGAAGTGGCCGCTGCCGTGGCCGCCATCGTGTCCAGCCTGGGCGCCTCGGGCCCGGGCGACATGGGCAAGGTGATGGGCGCCGTCAAGGCCCAGTTGGCCGGCAAGGCCGAGATGGGCGCGCTGTCGGCCGCCGTCAAGGCCGCGTTGTCGAAGTAAGCTCTGGTCCCATGAACACTGCATTGCCCCTGCGCCAAGTTGCCGACGCCCTGTGCGTGGCCCCACAACTCGAACCGGCCGACATGGCCGAGGTGGCCCGCCTGGGCTTCAAGAGCGTGATCAACAACCGCCCGGACTTTGAGCACGGGCCCGATCAGCCCAGCAGCGCCATGGTGGAAGCCGCCGCCACGGCCGCCGGCCTGGTCTACCGTTTTTTGCCGGTGGATGGCGGCTGGCAGTCGCCCGAGCAGATCGCCGCGATGGCCGCCCTGTTGCAGGAACTGCCCGGACCGGTGCTGGCCTTTTGCCGATCGGGGGCGCGCAGCACCCGGCTTTACCAGCAGACCCTGGCGCTCTGAGCCACCAACGTATTGAAGCAAAACGCGGCCTGCAGGCCGCGTTTTCAGTGGTGCGCTGGGCGCGGGCTATTTGAAGAACAACGCCACGAAGCCCAGCGTCAGGCTGGGGAAGAACAACAACACCAGCATGCGCAGCACATCGCTGGCCAGGAAGGGCCAGACGCCCTTGTAGGTTTCGCTCATGGGCACATCGCGCGCGATGCTGTTGACGACATAGACGTTCAGGCCCACCGGTGGCGCCGTCATGCCGATGCCCACGGTCATCAGCACCAGGATGCCGAACCAGATCGCCTTGCCCTCGGGCGCCAGGCCAAAAAGTGGCAGGGCCATCACCGCCGGGAAGATGACCGGGATGGTCAGCAGCATCATCGACAGCTCGTCCATCACGCAGCCCAGGATGATGTAGGTGGCCAGGATGGCGCCGATGATCCACAGCGGAGCAATCTGCAGGTGGCCCACCCAATCGGCCACCAGGGCAGGCATCTGGGTCAGGGCCAGGGCCGAATTCATCATGTCGGCGCCCAGGAAGATCATGAACACCATGGCCGAGGTTTCAGCCGTGCCGATGAAGCTGCGCTTGATGCCCTCAAGGCTCAATTCGCGCCGCGCCACGGCCGCCACGAAGGTGCCTACGGCGCCTACCGCTGCGCCTTCGGTGGGCGAAAAGATGCCGCCGTAGATGCCACCGAACACCACCACGAAGATCACCGCGATGGGCCACACCTGCGCCAATGCAGCCCAACGTTGAGGCCAGGTGGCAGCGACGCTGGGCTGGGCCAATTCAGGTTTGAACTTGCAGATCAGGGCGATGACCACCAGATAACCGATGGTGGCCAGGATGCCGGGCAGCATGGCCGCCGCAAACAGCTTGCCGATGTTCTGCTCGGTGAGGATGGCGTAGACCACCAAGGGCACCGACGGCGGTATCAAGATACCCAGCGTGCCACCGCAGGCCAGCGCCGCCGTGGTCAGGCGTCCGTGGTAGCCGTGGGCCTTCATCTCGGGGTACGCCACCTGGGTGATAGTGGCCGAGGTGGCCACGCTGCTGCCGCATACCGCGCCAAAGGCCGCAGCCGACAGGATGGCCGCCATGGCCAGCCCACCGCGGATGTGCCCCACGAAGGCCGCCGCCGCCTTGAACAATGACCGCGACAGCCCACCCTGCGTGGCGAACTGACCCATCAGCAGGAACAGCGGGATCACCGACAGGTCGTACACCGTCAGCCGAGCCACCGCACTGCCTTTGAGCAGGTTGAGCAGCGCCATGTCGCTGGTCATGGCCATGTAGCCGATGGCGCCGGGGATGAACATCGACACCGCAATGGGCACACGCACCGCCATCAGCAGCAGCATGCCGGCGAACATGATCAGGCCGATGGTTCCGGGGCTCATGCCTGCACTCCTTGAGCAGTGCCGTCGGTCGCCGTGTCGGCTTGAACGCCCAGGCCGCGCAACTGGCGCGCGCCCTGCCAAAACGCGATCAGCGCCGTCAGCGCCAGGCCCGGCGCCA
>JANOAQ010000597.1:0-2767 GCA_031411195.1 Burkholderiaceae bacterium
GCCTGCGCGACCTGATGGCCCAGCGCCGTCAGTTGCTGGCCGACGAGCGCCGACCGGGCGACCGCCAGCGCACCGAGCCGCAAGAGTAGGCGCTGCGTTGGCGGCCTCAGCCGACGCCGGGCCGCCCCAAGGCGGCTGAGCGCCCCCTCGGGGGGCAGGAGCGGAGCGACTTGGGGGCAGACATCGCAGCCGACGCCGGGCCGCCCCAAGGCGGCTGAGCGCCCCCTCGGGGGGCAGGAGCGAAGCGGCGTGGGGACAAACATCCCGGCCTAGGAGCGGCTGAAAAAGCGCTCCATCGCCACGTCGATCACCATGCCGCACAAGCTGTAGATCACCGACCCGATCAGCGCCGCCGCAAAGCCGTTGACGTGAAAACCATCCAGCACACCGGCGGCTGACCAGAACATCAGCGCGTTGATCACGAACAAGAACAAGCCCAGCGTGACCAGCGTGACCGGCAGCGTCAGCAGCACCAGCAGGGGCCGCACCAGGGTGTTGAGCAAGCCCAGCACCAGGGCGGCCACCATCGCAATGCCAAAACTGGCCACTTGCACGCCGGGGTAGAGATGGGCCACCAACAGCAGGGCCGCGGCCAACAACAACCATCGCAGGATGAGTTTCATGCCGTGCAGCATAGCGCCGAGCGTTCGGACGTGCGGGCGTGCCGCTTCGAATACGGGTGACGGTATGCCTCAACCACCCATCCACCGCACAGACAAGGCCCTCGATCAAGCAAGTTGACGCCTGCGGGCTACAAATGCGTGATTCCCCGGGGTGCAAAGCGCGTTTCACGAGGGAAAACCGCTTCTCAGCACCCATCGCCGGCATTACCATTGCGACCGCTGCAGGCCGAGAGAGAAACGAGGGTTCAAGCAGCCCGCGACCCAGGCTCAGGCACATCAACCACTCACGTGATGGAGAGAATCAACATGGCAACTGCGAAGAAGGCCGCTCCGGCCAAGAAGGCCCCGGCCAAAAAAGCTGCACCCGCTGCGAAGAAGGCCGCGCCCGCGAAGAAGGTCGCTGCTGCTGCTGCGCCCGCCAAGAAGGCTGCAGCGAAGAAGGCTGCTGCGCCTGCGAAGAAGCGCACGCCCAACGCCGCCTTCATGAAGGCCATGACGCCCAGCGCCCAGCTGGCCGCCATCATCGGCGACAAGGCCGTGCCCCGCACCGAGGTGACCAAGAAGGTGTGGGAGTACATCAAGAAGAACGGCCTGCAGGACAAGGCCAAGCGGACGATGATCAACGCCGATGCCAAGCTGAAGGAAATCTTCAAGGCGGCGCAAGTCTCGATGTTCGAGATGACCAAGTTGATCAACGCGCACCTGAAGTGACGCAACCGGGCCCGGTGGCCCGGTCCGCAAGACGAACAAGGCCGGCATTGCCGGCCTTGTTGCTTTTGGCGCCGGCAAAACAGTCCGGCAGATCAGTCCGACCCGTCAGTCCGACCCGTCAGTCCGACACTTCAACGTGACACGGTGGCCATGGTCTCTGCGCACCAGGCGCGCAGGCCATCGGCTTCATCGATCTGCAGCAGCAGCGCCTGCATGTTCTGCCGCGACGTTTCAGCAGCCTGGGCATCCCCATCGGTGCCTCTGGCGCGGTGGGCACGCACCAGCGCCTCGTGTGCAAAGAAGTGCTCCATGGCATCGGCCGCTTCACCGGCGGCCACGCAGGCCGCAAGGCACAGCCGGGCATGGTGCACGGCGCCAGCGCCATCGCCAGCCACCGCATGGCACAGCGCCAGGCGGTAGTCGGCCCGTTCCACCTGCATCCAGTTGCCGGCGCTGGCCCAGACGCGGCGGGCAATGGCGGCGGCCTGCAGCATCAACGCGTCGCGATCTGAATGGGCAGAGGCATCGGCATGCTGTCGATCGGCTTGCAGATGGGTCGCCACGTTGTTGGCGGTGGCAGCGTAGGCTTTGCCGCCGTCGCTGGCGCCTTCGGCCAACGCTGCCGCTTCTTCGGCGGCCAGAAGCACGCCGGCGGCGGCGCAACGGCCCTGCCGGGCCAGCGCCAGAACGACGTTTTGCAGCGAGCGCCAGGCCTGGCCGCGCGGCAATTCGGCAACGGCATCGCCGCCCAAGGCCAAGGTGCTGAGCGACCACCGCAATCGCTGCACAGCCACCGCAGTGGCGTCCGCCTGCGCCAACTCCGCCGGCAGCGACTGAACGAAGGCCCGCAGGCCCGGGCCGTCGGCGCAATGGCCCAGGCCCACATGCTCGGCCAGGCGCAGCGCCTCGGCGCCGGCAGCATCGGGCTTCAGACGGGCCGCCCAAGGAATCAGCGCGGCCCACACCTGCACGGCATGGTCGCCGTGGCGAGCTTGCGCGTCATCGAGAAAGGTCTGCAGCGCTTCCATGTCGCAAGGTGTGGCTGTTCGAAGCGATCAAGCCTGCAACAGCAATGCCTTCAAGAACCGCCCGGTGTGGCTTTCAGCGCAGGCCGCGATGACCTCGGGCGGACCGGCGGCCAGCACGCGGCCACCGCCGGCGCCGCCTTCGGGGCCCATGTCGATCAGCCAGTCGGCGGTCTTGATCACATCCAGGTTGTGCTCGATCACCACAATCGTGTTTCCGGCATCCCGCAGCTGGTGCAGCACGCGCAGCAGCAGCTCGATGTCGGCAAAGTGCAAGCCGGTGGTGGGCTCGTCAGGATGTAGAGCGTACGGCCGGTGTCGCGCTTGCTCAATTCGAGTGCCAGTTTCACGCGCTGGGCTTCGCCGCCGCTCAGGGTGGTGGCGCTCTGGCCCAGGGTGATGTAGCCC
>JANOAQ010000598.1:0-1939 GCA_031411195.1 Burkholderiaceae bacterium
CTGGAAGGTTTGGTCGCTGCAACCCGGGTGCGCCGGGCGCGCTGCGTGAGCAGGGCAAACGGCGCTGATATGTGAGGAGCAGACCTTGAGTCTCAATCGCAACGAGAAGGCGGCCGTGGTCGCGGACGTGTCGGCGCAAGCTGCCAAGTCCCAGACCCTTGCGCTGGCCGAGTACCGTGGCCTCACCGTTGAACACCTGAACAAGCTGCGCAAGGACGCGCGCGAGAAGGGTGTGTATCTTCATGTACTGAAGAACACGCTTGCTCGCCGCGCCGTTGCCGGTACGCCGTTCGAGGTGGCATCGGAAGGCATGATCGGCCCGCTGATTTACGGCTTTTCCGAAGACGCTGTCGCCGCGGCCAAAGTCATCGCTGACTTTGCCAAGGGCAACGACAAGCTGATCATCAAGGGTGGCGCCTACGCCGGCAAGATCTTGACGGCCGAGGGCGTAAAAGCACTCGCCGCCATCCCGAGCCGCGAAGTGCTGCTGGCCCAAGTGGCTGGCTTGCTGAAGTCGCCGATCCAGCGCATGGCCGTCGTGCTGGGCGCTGTGGCCACGCAGAAGGCCGGTCCGGCCGCTGAAGAAGCCCCGGCCGAAGCTCAGCCTGACGCCACTGCTGCAGCCTGAACAATCCAACCGATCCCAATCCAACTTTCGTGAATCGAGAAACAAATGGCATTCGATAAAGACGCATTCCTGACCGCCATGGACACCATGTCCGTGATGGAACTCAACGACCTGGTCAAGGCCATCGAAGAGAAGTTCGGCGTGTCCGCCGCCGCCATGGCTGCTCCGGCCGCCGGTGGCGCTGGTGGCGCCGCCGCTGTCGTTGAAGAGAAGACTGAATTCAACGTTGTGCTGCTCGACGCTGGCGCCCAAAAGGTGCAGGTCATCAAGGCCGTGCGCGAACTGACGGGCCTGGGCCTGAAGGAAGCCAAGGATCTGGTCGACGGCGCTCCGAAGAACGTCAAGGAAGCCGTTGCCAAGGCTGACGCTGAAGCCGCTCTGAAGAAGCTGCTGGATGCCGGCGCCAAGGCCGAAATCAAGTGATTTGACGCGGGTCGCACTGCGACCTGCTCATTTGCGGAAGGCTGGTTTTCGGACCAGCCTTTGCGCATTCAGGGCTGCAAGGCCCTGGAGAAAACTTGCAAAGGCCTTTCGGGTTATCCTGTAGGGCTTTTTCAAGTGTTCTCTGAACCGACTGCAGAGAACCAGTTTGGTCGGACTTCGGTGCAATGCCGGGGTTGTCCGCCAGCGGCTGGTAGTGGCCAGCCACCAAGCTTCGGGCCGTCTCTCTCACAGAGCTGAGCGAAGGCGTGCGCCCGGTGCCAGTCGCCGCCGAGACGCACACCCGGGCCCTGGTGTGCGTCATCGAAACGGAGTATCCATGGCGCAAGCAGCAACCCCCTACAGCTATACCGAGCGCAAGCGTATTCGCAAGAGCTTCGGCAAACGCGAGCACGTGCTCGATGTCCCTTACCTGTTGACCATGCAGCGCGAGGCCTATGTTGCCTTCCTGCAGAAAGACCTGCCGCCGTCCAAGCGCAAGCCCGAAGGGCTGCAGGCGGCCTTTCTCTCGGCGTTCCCCATCGTCTCCCATAACAGCATGGTCGAGATGAAGTTCATCGAGTACAACATCGCGAAACCGCCGTTTGATGTGCGCGAATGCCAGCAGCGCGGCCTGACCTTTGCCGCTGCCGTGCGCGCCAAGCTGCAGATGATCATCTATGACCGCGAGTCGTCGCCGGCCAAGGTGGTCAAGGAAATCAAGGAGCAAGAGGTCTACATGGGCGAGGTGCCCCTGATGACCGACTACGGCTCCTTCATCGTCAACGGTACCGAGCGGGTCATCGTCTCGCAACTGCACCGCTCACCCGGCGTGTTCTTCGAACACGACAAGGGCAAGACCCACAGCTCGGGCAAGCTGCTGTTCTCGGC
>JANOAQ010000599.1:0-8856 GCA_031411195.1 Burkholderiaceae bacterium
GTGAACATGGCCAGCGACACATCGAAGTGGTTGTTCGAATGGCTGCCCCAGGTCAGGCCCCAGTCGCGGCAGGTCTGTGCCACGCGCACGCTGCCGGCCATGGTCCAGAAGTGCGGGTCGGCCAGCGGGATGTCCACACTCTGCAAGGCCAGGGCGTGGCTCAACTGGCGCCAGTCGGTGGCCACCATGTTGGTGGCCGTGGGCAGACCGGTGGCGCGGCGAAATTCAGCCATCACCTCGCGGCCCGAGTAGCCTTGCTCGGCGCCGCAGGGGTCTTCGGCATAGGCCACCACGCCACGCATGCGCTGGCCCAGGCGGATGGCGTCCTTGAGCAGCCAGCCGCCGTTGGGGTCGAGCGTGACGCGGGCCTGCGGAAACCGCTCATGCAGCGCCACGACGGCGTCCACCTCGGCGTCACCGGCCAGCACGCCGCCCTTGAGCTTGAAATCGTTGAAGCCATAGCGCGCCTGTGCGGCCTCGGCCTGGCGCACGATGGCCTCGGGCGTCAACGCCACGTCATGTCGCACGCGGCACCAGGCGTCGGGGTGATCCGGCTGGCTGTTGTAGGGCAGGTCGGTGCGGTTGCGGTCGCCCACGAAGAACAGGTAGCCCAGCATCTGCACCGCGTCGCGCTGCTGCCCTTCGCCCAGCAGGGCGGCCACCGGCACGTCCAGGTGCTGGCCCAGCAGGTCGAGCAGGGCCGACTCGATGGCGGTTGCGGCGTGGATGGTGGTGCGCAGGTCGAATGTCTGCAGACCGCGACCGCCGCTGTCGCGGTCGGCAAAGGTTTGCTGCACCTGCTGCAGCAGGCGCTGGTGCGCACCGATGGGCTGGCCCACCACCAGCGGCGCGGCGTCGGCCAGGGTCTGGCGGATCTTCTCGCCGCCGGGCACCTCGCCCACGCCGGTGCGGCCCGCGCTGTCTTGCAGAACAAGCAGATTGCGGGTGAAGAAGGGGCCGTGCGCGCCGCTCAGGTTGAGCAGCATGCTGTCGCGCCCGGCCACCGGGATGACGCGCAGCGCGGTGACGACGGGGGTAGAGGAGGAACTCATCGTTTCATAGCCGAACGTGTTGACAATGTGGACGCGGTGGAACCGGCTTTGCCGGGCCACTGGCGTCGCCCCCTTGTGGGGGAGCGCCGAAGGCGCTTCGGGGGTGGCCCATTAATCTGCGGTGATCTTGCCGAGCTCAATCACTTTCTTCCAACGCGCAAATTCAGCGGCCTGGAAGGCGGTGAACTGCTCGGGCGTGTTGGCCACGATCTCGAAGCCCAGATCCAGCAGCTTGGTCTTGACCACCGGGTCGTTCAGGCCGGCCACGATGGCCTCGTGCAGCTTGGCCTTGATGTCGGCGGGCAGCCCCTTGGGGGCGGCCACTGCTTGCCAGGAGTAGACCGTGGCGCCCTTGATGCCCAGTTCTTCCAACGTGGGCACCTCGGGCAGCAGGGGCGAGCGCTTGCAGCTGGTGATGGCCAGGGCGCGCAGCTTGCCACCCTTGATGTTGGGCAGGCCGGTGTTGATGTTCATGAAGGTGGCATCCACCTGGCCGCCCAGCAGGTCGCTCATGGCCGGTGCGCCGCCCTTGTAGGGGATGTGCAGGCCGGTGGTGCCCGTCATCTGCCAGAACAGCTCGGCCGTCAGGTGGTCGCTGGTGCCATTGCCGGCCGATGCAAAGCTCATCTTGCCAGGCTGGGCCTTGTGGAAGGCCAGCACGTCGGCCACCGTCTTGTGGGGCGACGCGGCCGGCACCACCAGGATATTGGGCGCCTGAACGGCCACGGTGATGTAGTCGAAATCCTTCAGCGCGTCGTAGGCCACGCCCTTGATCAGGTGCGGGCCGATCACCAATGGGCCCAGCGACGACACGAAGAGGGTGTAGCCATCGGGGGCCGAACGCTTGACCAGCGCCGCACCCACCGTGCCGCCCGCGCCGGCCTTGTTGTCGACGACAAAGCTGCCCCCCAACTTCTCCTGCAGCTTGGGGCCCAGGGTGCGGGCAATCATGTCGGTCGACCCGCCGGGCGGAAACGGCACCAGCAGGGTGACCGGCTTGGACGGCCAGGCCTGGGCCAGGGCGGCCGTGGTGGTGGCCATGCCCAGCAGCAGGGCGGTCAGCATCTTCTTCATCGCATGTCTCCGGTAGGGCTACCAATTTCGAGCTAATGGTAGCGCTACCTTTTGACGATCACAAGCCGGTTGGATTGGGGTTTCCCCGCGTCAGGTGCTTTCGCGCTCGACGATGCTGAAGCCGATGTCGACCACGCGTTCGGTCACCGCCCGGCCTTCGGCCCGGTCGACGATGAACTGCGCCGCCTGCCGGCCGATGGCCGCGCCCTTGATGTGCACCGTGGTCAGGGCTGGGTGCACGTCGGCGGCCAGTGCCAGGTCACCGAAGCCGACCACGGCCAACCGGCTGGGCACCGGCACGCCGGCCACCTGGGCTTCGGTCAGCACGCCCAGGGCGAGCAGGTCGGAACTGCAGAAGACGGCGTCCAGCCCGGGCGCTTCGTTCAGCAGGCGGGCCAAGGCGCTGCGGCCACTTTTCAGCGTGGTGGGCGCAGGCACGGTGACCACCGCCACGGCGGGCAGGCCCAGATCGCGGGCAGCGCTCTGGAAGGCGGCCGTGCGGCGCAGGGCGCGCTCGTCGTCGCCAGCCACCACGCCCAGGCGGCGCCGGCCCTTGCCGTGCAGGAAGGTGGCCACAGCGCGGCCCACATCCACGTGCGAGAAGCCCACCAGCATGTCAATGGGCGTGGGTGTCAGGTCCCAGGTCTCCACCACCGGGATCCCGCAGGCCATCAGGCGGCGTCGGCCTTCAGGCGAGTGCAGGATGCCGGTGAGCACGATGCCATCAGGCCGCCGGCCGATGATGGCGTCGAGCAGGGCATCCTCGCGGTTGCCGGCGTAGCCGGCCTGGCCCAGCATCAACTGGTAACCCTGTTCGGCAAGCGCCTCGGTGAGGGACTGCACCGTCTCAAGAAACACCGGCCCGGCGATGGTGGGCACCACCGCCGCCACCAGCCGGCTGCGGGTGGACGCCAGGCTGCCCGCCAGCCGATTGGGCACATAGCCGGTACGGGCCACGGCGTCGGCCACCTTCTTGCGCACCTCCTCCGAGACCTGGGCCGGCGTGTTGAGTGCGCGGCTGGCGGTGATTGGCGCCACGCCGGCCAGCTTGGCCACGTCGTGCAGGGTCACGGCGCCAGTGCCACGTCGGCTGCGTCGGGGGGTGCCAGGGTCTTGCGCCATCGGCCGATTCTAGGCAGATGGCAGCGCTACCGTGGCGAAGGACACCGCCACGTGCGGGCTGTCGGTCGCCCGCCGTTGCGGGCCAGCGCCGGAGGCCCGCCGTTGCGGGCCAAAGCCGGGGGCCCGCCGTTGCGGGCTATAGCCGGCCGGTGAGCAGCAGCACGACGATCACGATCAGCACCAGGCCCAGGCCGCCGCTGGGACCATAGCCCCAGCTTGCACTGTGCCGCCAGGTGGGCAGGGCGCCGACCAGCAGCAGCACCAGCACGATCAACAGAATGGTTCCCAAACTCATGGTGTTCTCCGGTAGGGGTTGGCGGCGATCATTGCGAGACGGCCGACGCGGCGGCCGGCGGCACCACGATCACGGTGGTGCCGTCACCGGGCTTGCCGGTCATGCCCGTATTGCCTGTGGCGCCGGTATTGCCGGTATTGCCTGTGGCACCGGTATTGCCCACGGCGCCCGTCGGGCCGGCAGGGCCCGGTACGACCACCGGCTGCACGGGCACGGCGACTACTTCGGGGCGGTTGCAGGCAGCCAGGCTGGCCAGAGACAGGGTAAAGGCGGCGATCAAGAAGCGGTGTTTCATGGGGGTTTCCTCGGCTTGGGCGCACCACGTGCGCCAAAGACCAAGCTTGGGGCGTACGCGGCAGGTCTGTCGGTGCGGTGGCGAACCCCCAGCGCGGGTGATCTGTAGCGTTCTGTACGACGTTGACCGTTCAGACTGTGCGTTGGGTGCGTTGTCGAACAGACCGGGCCGGGCCTGCCGTTTAGGCTGGGCTTGCTCACTCAACAAGGACAGCACATGACAATCCAACAATCTCTTCGTCCGCTCGCTTTCGCCCTGGCTGCCCTGCTCGGAACGCTCGGCGTGGCCCATGCCGAAACCGCCAAGGTCAACTTCTCGACGGCGGTGTACGACGCCGCCAAGACTGATCTGAAGGCCCAGTACAAAGCCGAACGCGACACCTGCACCCCCATGAAGGCCAATGCCAAGGACATCTGCGTCGAGACCGCCAAGGCGCACGAGTCGGTGGCGATGGCCCAGCTGGCCTACAACCGTACCGGATCGGCCAAGGACGGGGTTTCGCTGATGGAAGCCCGCTACAAGGCCATCTACGACGTCTCCAAGGAAAAGTGCGATGACTTGTCGGGCAACGACAAGACGGTCTGCGTGAAGCAGGCCAAGGCGGTGCGTGACAAGTCCAAGGCCAGCATCAAGCTGTCGAAAAAGTTCGACGATGCGGCTGAAGACGTGCTGGCCACCACCATGAAGGCCGACTTCACCGTGGCCCGCGCCAAATGCGACTCACTGACCGGCGATGCCAAGGATGTGTGCATCGCTTCGTCCAAGGCACGCTACAACCAGCGTTGGTAATGCAGGGGCGGGTCAACCGCCCATGAAAAGAGCCGGCATCGAGCCGGCTCTTTTTTTTGCCTTGCAGCGCCGCAGCGCTGCAAGCATCAGCCAATGGCGCTCAAGCGCCGTTGCGCTGGGCCGCCGAATTGTTGGCCGCCGTGTCGCCGTGCTGCGACGGTGAAAACCAGTCGTCCCTGGCCCCGTCCTGCCATTCGGCGATCTGCTTTTCAGCCACGTCCTTGGCAATGCCGTAGCGCTCTTGCAGTTTGCCGGCCAGCTGGTCGCGCCGACCGGCCACGACTGCCAGGTCATCGTCGGTCAGATCGCCCCACTTGGCCTTGGCCTGGCCGGTCAACTGCTTCCAGTTGCCTTCAATGCGGTCCCAGTTCATGGCGATTACGGGCGCACGGCAATCTCGTTGCGCACGGCCTTGACGCCGTTGACCTTCCAGGTCAGCGTTTCGGCGGTGCTGCGCTCGGTGCTGTTCTTGGCAAAGCCCGAAAGCATCACGGTGCCTTTCATCGTTTCCACGCTGATGGCGGCGGCGTCGACCAGCTTGTTTTCAACGAAGCGCGCTTTCACGGCGGTGGTGATGGCGGTGTCGTCGACATAGGCGCCAACCGTCTCTTGCCCGCGCGTCACGGCACAGCCCGACACGGTGAGCAGGGACACGGCGGTGAGGATGGCGGCGAGGGTGTGACGATGGTTCATGGTGGATCTCCGGTTTCGGGCAGGTTCGCCGGCAACGGGATGTGCCAGCGTCTCTCAGCAATGTAGACAGCGTCAGGTGGCCAGGCCATCGGCGCCCGGCGCCTGGCTGTGTAGGACGCCACCGGGCCGCGCTGTCGGCCCAGTGCACACGCACGCTGCGCTGCGGGTTTGGGTTGTCCAGCGCACCGACGAAGGCGTCGTTCAGCAAGCACTGTGTAGCGCTGTCATCACGCCCCGCCCAACCGCCCCTGCCCAACCGCCCCGAAAGGACCCGCACCATGCGACCCGATCTGCCTAACCGAACCCGACTCACCACCCTGACTGGCACCGCCGCGCTGCTGCTGGCCCTGGCCGCCTGCGCCAGCCTGCCCCCGCCCACGGCCCAGGTGGCCGAAGCCCAGGCTGCGGTCTCCCATGCCGAAGGTGCCGGTGCCGGTGCGGCCGCACCGGTGCCGCTGGCATCGGCGCGGCAGAAGCTGGCCGGTGCACAGGCGGCGCTGGCGGCCCGTGATTCCGCGCGGGCGCTGGAACTGGCGCACGAAGCATTGGCTGATGCCCAGCTGGCCGAGGCGCTGACCCGCGTCGCCCAGGCGCGCCTGGCCACCCAGATGCAGACCGATGCCAATCGGGCCTTGCGTGAAGAGATGGCGCGGCCCAAGCCATGAAGCGGCCCGAACTCGCCTTGCCTTCCCCCCCTCCTGAAAGCCCCCGAATGACACCCAAGAACAATTGGCCCTTGGCCACCACCATCTGGGCCGTGGCCCTGCTGAGCGCCTGCGGCAGCCTGCCCGCAGAAAACAGCGACCTCATGGCCGCCCGCGAGGCCTACAGCGCCGCGCAGGCCAATGCCCGCACCGTTGAACTGGCGCCGGCCGAATTGAAGCTGGCCGGTGAAGCGCTCAACCGTGCCAATGCCGCAATGCAGAACGAGCAGCCGCCCTCGGCGGTGACCCACCAGGCCTACCTGGCGCGCCAGAGCGTGGCCCTGGCCGAGGCGCGTGGCCAGCAGGTGCAGGCCGAACGCGACGGCGTGGCTGCCGCATCCGCACGCGACCAGCAGCGCCTGGCGGCCCGCACGACCGAGGCCGACAACGCCAACCGCAACGCCAACCAGGCCCAGCGCCAGACGGCCGTGGCGGTGGGTGTCGCCCAGGCCTCGCAGCGCGACGCGGCGGCGGCCGAGCAACGCACCGCCGATGCCCAGCGGGTGGCGGCTGAGGCCGACCAACGCACCGCCGATGCCCAGCGGGTGGCGGCTGCGGCCAATGTCAGCGCCGCCGACGAGCGCGCCTACAGCCAGACGCTGGAGGCGCGCCTGCAGGCGCTGGCGGCCAAGCAGACCGAGCGCGGGCTGATCATCACCTTCAGCGACCTGTTGTTCGACACCGATTCGGCCCGCCTGGGCGGTGCCAGTGCCGACCAGGTGACCCGTTTGGCCGACTTCTTCCGCCAGTACCCCCAGCGCCGTGCCTCGATCGAGGGCTACACCGACAGCACCGGCGGCACCGAGCACAACAAGGTGCTGTCTGGCCGCCGCGCCGAAGCGGTGCGCGCCGCGCTGATCAGCCAGGGAGTGGACGCCAGCCGCCTGAGCGCGCAAGGCCTGGGCCAAGGTTTTCCCGTCGCCGGCAACGACAACGCGGCGGGCCGCCAGGCCAACCGCCGGGTGGAGATCGTGCTGTCGGACGTGCATGGACGCGTGGCGCCGCGGTGAGGTTATCGCCCCCACGTCGCTGAGCGCCTGCTGAGTCGGGCCGGACGCCGGCCGCCGGCCGCCTCAGGTGCCCGGTGTCCCTGGCGTACCCGCTGCGGTTTCGGTGGCCAGCGCGGCCCGTGGTGGCACATCGACCAGCGGCACCAGGAAGTGGCGCTCGGCCGGCCCTTCGGTCCACGCCAGGTACTGGCCGGGCCACAGCACCTCGGCCTGGGCCGGGGCCAGATCGGACGTCTCGGTCAGGCTGGCCCCTCGGGCCAGTACGAAGTGCAGGCTGCGGCCATCGCGGCGCAAGGTGATCTCGGCGCGCGGCCAATGGCTGGGCAGGCAGGGCTCGAAACGCAGGTCCCGCGCGTCCAGTTTCAGGCCGAAGATCGACTCCACCGCCGCGCGGTGCAGCCAGGCGGCGCTGCCGGTGTACCAGCTCCAGCCACCCCGCCCGACATAAGGCGCGGCGCTGTAGACATCGGCCGCCACGGCATACGGCTCCAGCCCGTACAGCGGGCCGCGCAACGGGTCGTTGGTCCGGTGCGCCGGGCTCAGGCCGATGAACACCCGCCATGGCAGGTCGGCGTCGTCCAGGGCATCCGCCTTGGCCGGGCGCTGCACCAGCAGGGCAGCCATGGCCATGAGGCCCCACACCGCACCGTGGGTGTACTGGCCGCCGTTCTCGCGCACGCCGGGCGGGTAGGCCTGGATGTAGCCCGGGCTGGGTCGGCTGTGGGCCAGTGGCGGATGCAGCAGGCGCAGCAGGCCGGCGTCTTCGTCCAACAGGTACTGCCGTGCCGACTGCATGGCCTGGCGGGCCTGGTTCGGGTCAGCCACGCCTGACAACACGGCCCAGGCCTGGGCGATGAGGTCGATGCGCGCCTCCTCGCCGGCATGCGAGCCCAGGGCCTGGCCATCGTCGAAGAAGGCCCGCTTGAACCACCGCCCGTCCCAGGCTGGGCCGTTCAGCGCCGCTTTCCAGCCGGTGGCCGCGTCGATCCAGCGTTGGGCCCGCTCGTGTTCACCCCGGGCCTGGGCCAGCGGGGCATAGTCGGCCACCAGGCGGCACAGCATCCAGGCCAGCCACACCGATTCGCCGCGGCCCTGGTGGCCCACCCGGTTGAGGCCGTCGTTCCAGTCGCCGGTGCCGATCAGCGGCAGGCCGTGGATGCCCACGCGCAGGCTGCGGTCGATGGCGCGCGCGCCGTGCTCGTAGACGCTGGCCGCCTCGATGCTGACGGTGGGGGTGTCGTAGCGGTCTTCCACGCCTGGCGGCAGTGGCTCGCCGTCGAGAAAGGGCACCAACTCGTCGAGCAGGCTGGCATCGCCCGTGCTGCTGAGGTGGTGCAGGCTGGCCCAGGGCAGCCACAGCAGGTCGTCGCTGAAGTGCGTGCGCACGCCCGCACCGCCCGGTTGGTGCCACCAATGCTGCACATCGCCCGCCACGAACTGGCGCGCAGCGCAGCGCAGGATCTGCGCACGCAGCATTTGCGGTGCAGCCCAGGCCAGGGCCAGGCTGTCCTGCAACTGGTCCCTGAACCCGGTGGCGCCGCCAGCCTGGTAGAAGCCGGCCTTGGCCCACATCCGGCAGGCCACGGCCTGGTAGAGCAGCCAGTGGTTGACCAGCGCATCGAACAGCGGGTCGGGCGTGACCACCGTGGTGGCGCCCAGCAAGGTCTGCCACGACGCCTGCACGGCCGCCAGGCGCTGGCCGGGCGGGGTGCCAGCGGCCTGGGCGGCCAGGGCCAGCGCGGCTTCGGGGCTGTCGGCATGGCCCATCAGCACCACTTGCTGGCGGGTCTGCCCGGGCGGCACGCTGAGGGCCAGCGACAGG
>JANOAQ010000600.1:0-3150 GCA_031411195.1 Burkholderiaceae bacterium
ACAACCTGCGCAGCAGCACCCTGGGCGGGCGCAGCACGGTCTACACCTATGAACCGCCCCGGTATTAGCAGCGGCAAATCCACCAAAGCCAGTCGTGGACCGCAAACGATCACTTTGCCAAACCCCTCACCGCGTCAGCAACTGCGCACCACTCACCTTCGCAGCCGCCTTGTCAAAGGTCCACAAGGGCCCTTCTCCGGCTTGGGTGGCCAGCGCGGCGTGCAGGCAGTCGGCAAAGTCAACGCTGCCGGTTCTGAACAGTTGCAGCGCCACTTCCAATGCCTGCTCGGATTCAAACCCCAGTTCGGCCGCCGACAGCAGGCTTGACAGTGCCTGCAGCACCTCAATCTTGGCAAAGCCGTAGCGCGCGCGCAGCACCCACTCCAGCTCCAGCACCACGGTGATGGGCACCCACAGCGTCACGCCCTCGCGCACGCAACGCTTGATCAGGTCTTGTGCCGCGGCCGCCTGCGCCGCATCGCCTTCAACGATGTAGCGCACCAGCACATTGGTATCGAGCGCCGGCAAGTGTCAGCGCCAGGGGTTCATCTCGTCGGCAGCCACCCGCTTGCCCTTGGGTGCCTTCAGCAGGCCCGCCATGTCCAGGATGGACTGGCTCTTGGCCCGCACGATGATGGTGCCATCGGGCATGGCCGACCACACCAGCCGTGTTCCGGGCTGGGCCTGTACCAGGGCGCGGATGTTGGCCGGCACGGTGGTTTGCCCCTTGGCGGTGATGGTTGACTCGGGCATGTCACTCTCCTTACATTAAGGTGAATTGTAATGAATCTGGCTCACCGACGTGCACACCTTTTCTACACTCACCCTCCCCACCCCCCGCCTCAATCTGCGCCCCCTGCAGCCTGGGGACGCCGCTGCGGTGTATGCCATGCATGCCGACCCCGAGACGCTGCGCTACTGGAGCACGCCGCCGTGGGCCGATCCCAAGCTGGCCGACGAGATGATCGAGCGTGACCTCAAGGCCATGGCCGACGGCGATTACGTACGGCTGGCCATCCAGCGCTGCAGCGACGGCCGGCTGATCGGCCTGTGCACCTTGTTTGCCTTTTACCTGCCCAGTCGGCGCTGCGAGGTGGGCTACATCCTGACCCGCGATTGCTGGGGCCAGGGCTATATGCACGAGGCGCTGGTGGCGCTGCTCGATTACGGCTTTGCCGTGCTCGATCTGAACCGGGTCGAGGCCGACATCGATCCACGCAACGCCGGCTCGTGCAAGACCGTGCAGCGCCTGGGCTTTGTACAAGAGGGCCATGTGCGTGAGCGCTGGATCGTCGGCGGCGAGGTGTCCGATTCGGCCATCTTCGGCCTGCTGCGCAGCGATTGGCTGGCGCGCAGTGCCTCGGCCGCGACACCGGTACTTGTCACCCGCTGAAGCGCGACCGGCCCGGTTCCGCAACCGACCGACCACGCGGCGGCGCCCGGGCAAATCGGCCACCGGGGATGGCTGCACGACACAATTTTCGAGCGATTTTTCGAGCGCTTGATAGTTTGCAGGTTCGGATCTCGTTCTAGAAGACAAGGGACACGCCGCTGGCAACTCGCCAGCACGGCTTTCGGCCAGCCCCGATGCCCATCGACCCGCCAAGCCACTTGGACGCAGGTCCCCACGTCAAACTTCAGGAACAGACCATGATCACCACACGACAAGTTGCTGCGGCAGCCCTTCTGGCTGCCAGCTGGGCCGCCCAGGCCACCGTCATCACCGGCGTGACCGCCAGCACCAACCTGGGATCGAACTTCGGCAGCACCATCGGCAGCATCGTCAACGGCGTGGGCTTGACGTCCTACAGCCTGACAGCCAGCCACAACGCGCCGACCGGCGGCAATGCTGCGGGTTGGGTCGGCCGAAACACAGTGGGCACGATTGATTTCGATCTGCATGGCAGTTACGCCCTCACCACGCTGGCCATCTGGAACTTCAACGGCGGCTTCAACAACTACGGCATCCAGGGCCTGACGATCAGCAGTTCGACCGACGGCCTCACCTACACCGCACTGGCGGGCGCGCCCACCACCTTTGCCATCGGCGCCAACAACACCAGTGAACTGGCACAGATCTTTTCACTGGGCATCGCCACCACCGCCTCGTACGTGCGGTTCAACGTTGCATCGAACTACGGCGGTAGAGCGGCGGCAATGTCCGAGGTGATGTTCGACACGACGCCGATCACAACCGTGCCGGAACCGATGTCCATGGCGCTGGTCGGGCTTGCGCTGACCGGCTTGGGCCTGACGCGCCGCCGCAAGGCCTGACCGCCAGGGGCAGGCGCGACGCGCCGATCGGCGCAGCACCGATAATCCGTCGGTTAAGCCCTGACCGCACGGCGGCCAGGCGCGCCCTTCAGCCCACCCGGTAAGCCCACATGGCCCAATACGTTTTTACGATGAACAAGGTCGGCAAGATCGTGCCGCCCAAGCGCCAGATCCTCAAGGACGTGTCGCTGTCCTTCTTTCCCGGCGCCAAGATCGGCATGCTGGGCATCAACGGCTCGGGCAAGAGCTCGCTGCTGAAGATCATGGCCGGCGTCGACAAGGAGTACGAGGGTGAAGCCACCCCCATGCCCGGCATCAAGATCGGCTACCTGCCGCAAGAGCCACTGATCGACCCGCAGATCACCGTGCGCGAGGCGGTGGAGCAAGGCATCGGCGGCGTGCTGGCGGCCAAGAAGCGCCTGGACGAGGTGTACGGCGAATACGCCAACGAGGACGCCGACTTCGACGCCCTGGCCGCCGAACAGGCCGAACTCGAAGCCATCATCGCCGCCGCCGGCAGCGAAAACACCGACCTGCAGCTGGAGCTGGCCGCCGACGCCCTGCGTCTGCCGCCCTGGGACGCCAAGATCGGCCTGCTGTCGGGTGGTGAAAAACGCCGCGTGGCCCTGTGCCAGCTGCTGCTGAGCAAGCCCGACATGCTGCTGCTGGACGAGCCCACCAACCACCTGGACGCCGAGTCGGTGGAGTGGCTGGAGCAGTTCTTGTTGCGCTTCTCGGGCACCGTGGTGGCGATCACCCACGACCGCTACTTCCTGGACAACGCCGCCGAATGGATTCTGGAGCTCGACCGCGGCTCCGGCATTCCCTACAAGGGCAACTACAGCTCCTGGCTGGAACAGAAGCAGGAACGCCTGG
>JANOAQ010000601.1:0-9775 GCA_031411195.1 Burkholderiaceae bacterium
GATGGCGGGGCCGCTTGGGAGCGGCCCGGCGCTGGCCCCGCCTGGCTTCGACCAGCCCCTGCTCAGCGTGTCAGGTGGCGCTCCAGCTGCGCCATCACCTCGGCCAGCTTGGGCACCTGGCCCTTGCCACCGACGCTGGCCACCGGGCCGGGGCCGGTGATGCCGGCCAGGCCGGGAGCGTGGTCGCAGTAGATGCCGATGGTGGGCGCGCCGAAGGCTGCGGCCAAGTGCGAAAAGCCGGTGTCCAGGCCCACGATCTGGCGCGCCTGGCCCAGCACGGCGGCCATGTCGCCCACGCTGAGAAAGGGGGGCACCACACCGCCGCAGCCAGCGGCAATGCGCTCGGCGCGGGCACGCTCTTCATCGTTGCCCCAAACCAGCACCGGTGTCAGGCCGGCAGCCTGCAAGCGCTGGCCGACGGCGACCCAGTGCGCTTCTGGCCACAACTTCTCGGGCCGGCTGGCGCAAGGGATGAGGGCGGCGCTGGGCGCGTGGGCAGCCCAATGACTCAGCGGCACCTGGATGCCGAAATCGGGCGGCGTATCCGGCACCGCATAACCGGCGTGCGCAGCCATCAGGCGGCGGTTGCGCTCTACCGCCTGCAGGTTGCGCGGCACGGCCGCAGTGCGGCTATAGAACCAGGAGGCCAGCGGCTCGCGGATGCTGCGGCGGTCATAGCCCACCAGCGGCCCACGGGCCTGCAGGCCCCACAGTGCACTCTTGAGCAGTCCCTGCAGGTCGATCACCAGGTCGTAGCGTTCGCGCTTGAGCTCGGCGCGCAAGGCGCCGATGGCCACCCGCGTGGCCGGCTGCAGCAGGCTTTTGCGCCACTTGCGCCAGGACAGCGGCATCACCTTTCGCACGCCGGCATGCAGGCGCGGGATGGCGGCAAAGGGTGCCTCCACCAGCCAATCCACCTGCACACCGGGCAGCGCACCTTGCAGGTCGCTCAGCGCCGGCAAGGCGTGCACCACGTCGCCCATGGACGACGTCTTGACGATCAGGATATTCACGCCGTCCCGGATTTGGCGTCGCCCACGCCGGCGCTGGCAGGCGGCGACGCCTCGCGAGCCGGCAGGGCCTGCTGCGCGCGCTCAGCCACCAGCGCAGGGTTGAAGCGTGGGTCGTTGTACATCTTGAACTGGCGGTAGACCTTGAAGTAGGCGCGGCCCGCCAATGAATCGCCCAGCAGTTCTTCGAGGCAAGCGCCCAGGTCGGCGCGCTGCTGCAGCAGCCGGGCCAGCTTGATGCGGCTGCTGTCGACGTGGGCGGCATCCACGTCGCTGCGCTCGGTTTGCTGGCGCATGGCGTGCACCTTCAGCGCCATGATGCTCATGCGGTCGATGATGCTGCCGGCGGTTTCGCTGTTGAGCCGCGCACCAGCGGCCACGGTGGACACCGGTGCGTCGGTGCGGGCCGAGGCCGCGTCCACCAGGCCCAGGTTGATCAGCAGCAACTCGTCCACCCGCTCGGTGGCGTCGTTGCGGGCCTGGTTGAAGCCGTCGATGGCGCGCTTGTTGGCGGCGATGTCGGCCGGGCCCACCGTGGTGCGGCGCGCCAGGTCTTCTTCGGCCCAGAGCCGGCTGTTGAAGCGGTGGTTGGTCTGCACCCACCGCCACAAGGCATCGTCGCGCGGGGCGGGCTCGTGTTGGGGATCAGACCCGGGCCAGCCGGGCGTGGCCAGCAGGCCGTCGTGCAAGGCGATCACATCGGCGGCGGTGGGCAACAGGCTGGGGCTCATGGTCGGCTGGCAGAATGCAAAGCCTGGATTATCGGGGCTGGTGCAGGGCCTCCTGCGCTGTGCAGTCCAGCCCGGCCCACCCTCCCCGACCCGCCCCCGCATGACACCTCGCCCGCTGATCGTCCGCCTGCGCAACTGGGTGGGCGACGTCATCCTCGGCGTGCCCGCCGTGCACCTGCTGCAAGCCCACGGTTACCAACCAGTGCTGGTGGGCAAGGGCTGGGCCAAGCCCCTGCTGGCCGGTGAAGGCTGGCCCACCCACAACCGCCCTGCGGCCCTGCGTGAACGCGTGACCCAGTTGCGAACGCTGCGGCATGCTGCACAGGCACTGGATGCCGGCTTCGACCGCCGCGAAAACGCCCTGGTGCTGCCTACCTCGTTCTCGGGCGCACTGGAGATGCGCCTGGCCGGCCTGAAGGCGGTGGGCTATGCGCAAGAGGCACGCGGCCTGCTGCTCAAACGCGCCGAGCCCATCACCTACGGCGGCCATGCCCTGACCAGCTACTGGGAGCTGGCCTGCCGCTTTCTGCACATCGACGCCCCGCCGCCCGAACGCATCGGCCTGAAGACTGCGCCTGCGGACCAGGCCGCCGCAGATGCCCTTCTGGCCCAGCACGGCATCCGCCCGGGCTTCGTCGTCATCTGCCCCTTTGCTGGCGGCCTGTTCGAGAAGCAGGACAAGACCTGGCCCGCCTTTGCACAATTCACCCAGGCCTTGCGTGGCCTGGGCCGCGACGTCGTGGCCTGCCCCGGCCCGGGTGAAGAACCCATCATCGACACCGGCCACCCCGGTGTCATCAGCCTGCCGGGCGTGAAGCTGGGCGTCTACGGCGGCCTGCTGCGGCGCGCGGCTTTGGTGGTCAGCAACGACACTGGCCCGGCCCACCTGGCCGCCGCGGTGGACGCGCCGGTGCTCAGCGTGCTGGGCCCCACCAAACCCGAGCAGTGGGCGCCCTGGGGCCCGCAGGTGCGGGTGCTGCGCCACTGGCCCCGCTGGCCCACGGTGGCCGAGGCCATGGCCCTGTCCGAAGCCGCGCTGGTCGCCCCATCTGACGCCCAGCCGAGCAAGGGCTGAGATGTTCGCCCCCACGTCGCTTCGCGCCTGCCCCCCGAGGGGGCGTTCAGCCGCCTTGGGGCGGCCCGGCGTCGGCTGAGACAGCACGATGCCCGGCCCCGTGCACATCGGCCTCAGCCTGGGCCGCATCGACCATTGGCACGACGGGCTGGGTGAGTTCTCGCGGCAATTGGGCCAGGCATTGGCCGCTGAAGCACCTCGCCTGCAGGCAGAATTCGGCTGGCGGTTGCATTTCCACCTGCCGACGCACTTTCACGGCGTGATGGGTGACACGGTGGGCTACCTGGCCACCCACACTACCCAACGTGTGCTGCATCTGCGCGGCACCCGCTTTGCGCTGTGGCATGTGCTGCACCAGCACAACCGGCTGCGGGCACCGCTGGGCACACGGCTGCAGGTGGAAACCGTGCACGACCTGAACTTTCTGCACGCCAAGAGCGCCGCCAAGATCGAGCGCTACCGCCAACGCCTGCGCCAGCGGCTGGCCGGGCGCGCGCAGGCGATTGCCATCACCCACTACGTGGCGGGTGATCTTCAGCGTGAGCTGGCACCGCTGGCCACGCCGGTGCAGGTGATCCACAACGGTGCCACCGATCTGTCCGGCGTACCGCAAGAGGCCATCGCCGCGCTGGCCGACCAGCCCTTCCTGCTGCACATCAGCCGCCTGGCACCCAGCAAGAACGTGGCCGCCTTGCTGGCTCTGGCCGCTGCCTGGCCAGGGCAGCGCCTGGTGCTGGCCGGCGCCACCAGCCCGTATACGGCCGAGGTGCGCCATCAGATCGCCCAGCGCGGCCTGCACAACGTGGTGCTGCAACTGGACGTGAGCGAAGCGCAAAAGGCCTGGCTGTACGCACACTGCCAGGGCTTCGTCTTTCCGTCGCTGGCCGAAGGCTTCGGCCTGCCGCCGATCGAAGCCATGCACTTCGGCAAGCCCACCTTCTTGTCGCGGCTGACGTCTCTGCCCGAGGTCGGTGGTGCGCAGGCCCACTACTTCGACAGCTTCGACGGCCCGGCCATGCGCGCCGTGGTGCTGACCGGTCTGGCGGCCGATGCCGCGCCCAGCCGCGCCGAGGCGATAACGGCCCATGCGCGCCAGTTTTCTTGGCAGCGCTGCGCTGCAGAACATGTCGGCCTGTACCGGCGATTGTTGGGGACGCCGACATGACGATGCGGCTGCACCTGCCCGAGGTCACCCTGGTGTGCGTGGATACGCGCACACCCGAACTCGGCATCGCGGCCATGCAGCAGTGCCAGCAGCAAGTGCAGTTTGGCGCCGCGCTGCTGTTCACCGACCTGGCGCGCTTCAGTGCGCCGCTGCCTGGCATCGAATTGCGGCCCGTGCAGATTGACTCGGTCGCGGCTTACTCCGACTTCATGTTGCGCGGTCTGCTGCCCCACACCACCACCAGCCACCTGCTGGTGGTGCAGTGGGACGGCTACCTGCTGGACGCCCACCAATGGGACCCGGCCTGGTTAAAGTGCGACTACATCGGCGCGCCGCTTCGCGGCGAGCCGCCTGGGCGCGCAGTGGGCAATGGTGGTTTTTCGCTGCGATCACGTCGGCTGCTGCAGGCGCTGCAAGACCCGACCCTGGAGATGCGCCACCCCGAAGACGTGTGCATCTGCCACGACCACCGCGATGTGCTCGAACAGCGCCACGGCCTGCGATTCGGCAGCTTGGCGCAGGCACAGCGATTTGCCTACGAGCGGTTGCTGCCAGACGCCCCAACCTTCGGTTTTCACGGCCTGTTCAACCTACACCGGGTGCTGTCGCCAAGCGACCTTCATGCGCTGGTGGCCCGCCTGCCCGATGCTCTGGCGCGCGGCCTGGACGCCCACGATTTGTGTGCCGACCTGATACACCAAGGCCGCCTGGACACTGCGGCCCTGTTGCTGGATGCGCGCAAGCGCCTGGGCATGCGTGATCGCCGGACGTGGCGCCTGCGCTGGCGCATGACCATTGCCAGGCTGCACAGGCGCGGCGAAGCCGGCATGACCGGCTGATCGCCGGCAGCGACAATCGGCGCCCTACCTTTGCACAGCCGATGAATCCGCACGCCATGGCCAGCACTCCGACCCGCCACCTTGATCTGGGCTGCGGCCCGGTGCCCCGCAACCCTTACCAACGCGACGAGCTTTTCGGTCTGGACATCGCCGCCCGCGAGCAACCGGGCTGCACCATCGCCCAGGGCAACTTGGCGCTGGAGCCGATTCCGTTTGCCAGCGGGCACTTCGACTCGGTTTCCGCTTTCGACTTCATCGAGCATGTGCCACGCGTGCTGCCCACGGCCGACGGACGCGCCACACGCTTCCCATTCATCGAGCTGATGAACGAGATCTCACGGGTTCTGCGCCCAGGCGGGCGGCTGTACGCGCTGACGCCGTGTTACCCCTCAAAAGAGGCGTTTCAGGATCCGACCCACGTCAACATCATCACCGAGCGCACGCACTTGTACTTCACCGGCACGCAGCCGCTGGGCCGCATGTACGGCTACACGGGCGACTTCAAGGCCCTGCGGGTGGAGTGGGTGGTCTCGCGCGACCACCATGAATCCAACCCTCAACTGACGCTGCGCCAGCGTTGGCGGCGGTTCAACTACCGCCGCAAGGGCCAGCTCAGCCACCTGCTCTGGGAGTTTGAGCGAGGCAGCCAAGCCTGATTTCAGTGCCGACCGTGGCCGTTGCCGTGGCCTCGCTCACCATCGCGGCGCTCGTCGTGTCGGCCATCATGGCGATCATCGCGGCGATCATCGCGGCGGTCATCGCGCCAGCCATCGCGGCGGTCAGGGCGCATTACATGCTCGTGGTACCAGCGCTCCTGAACGAAGTACACCGGCACGCCGCAAGCGTTGTAGGCGCCGCAGTGCTTGCGCCAGTGCTTCTGGTGGCCCGGCGGCACCCACAGGTAGACGGGCTCGGGCCCCCGCACCAGCGGGCGGCCAATGATGACGGGTTGCTGCACCACCACCTGCGGCTGGGGGAAGCGGCCGATGTCGATGCGGCCATAGACGCCAGGCTGGCTGATACCGATGGAAACGCCCACATCGGCGGCCTGGGCCGGGGCGGTGGCCACGCCTGCCACCACAGCGGCCAGCGCGGCGGCCACTCGGAACATGCTTTGAGTCATCTCGTCTCCTGCGGCCCGCTGGATGCGGACCGATACAGGCTCAACGCGGCAGCGCTGCGACTGGTTGTCGGGGTTTTGCGTAAACAAGTGTGTGCGGCTGCCAGCCGAAAAAGGCCAGCACCTCGGCCCGGCGCGCCAGGGTGTCGGCTTCGCCCAGGTCCATCAGCGCGCGGGTGTAGGGCGCCTCGAACAGCAGATAGCTGGCCAGGGCCGCGCCACGGGCATCGTGGTGGCGCAGCCGCTTGCTCACGCCCACCCCGCGCAGCAGGGTGCGCACGGGCGTGGGCAGGCTGTCGATGTGCCGGGCGGCCAGGTCGTCCAGCCGCTGGGTGGGCGCGATCACCAGGGCCTGCACCGGGCGCAAGGTGGTGGCCAGCTGCTGGGCCTCGGGCAGCAGGGCCAGGGTCTTGTTGATGCGTTCCATGCGCTCGATGTCGACCGACAGCGCGTCCAGGAAGATGCCGGACAGCGCGTGCCAGGCGATCTGCGCGATGCTGGGGTAGCCGTTGTTGGGCGCCACGCGGCCGGGCGGCTCGTGCATGCGGCCGGCGCCGATCACCAGCACCCGCTGGGCGCCCAGGTGGATGGCCGGCGAGATCGGCGCCATCTGGCGCATCGAGCCGTCGCCAAACCACTCGCGGTGGCCCGCTCGGTCGAGTTCGGCCGCCGGAAAAACAAACGGAATGGCCGAAGACGCCAGCAGGTGCTTGATGCCCAGCTCGGACGGCAGGGCCACCCGCTGGGTGCGGGTCCAGGGCGTGATCGGCACCGCTGATTGGTAGAAGGTGACATGCTCGCCGCTGCCATAGCCCGATGCGGTGATGGCCAGGGCCTGCAGGTGGCGTGATTGCAGCAGGCGCGGCAGCCGGTCCAATGGCACGGCCTGGGCCAGCAATTCGCCCAGCGGCTGGTTGTCCAGCAGCGAGCGTGGCCGGGCCTTGCGAAAGCGGTTGACTGCCCAGCCGATGGACAGCATGGTCAGCCACTGGGCGCCGCTGCGGATAACCCCCAGTGAATCAGCCCGGTACACCTGCTCGGCGCGGAAGTCGTGCCAAACCTGCTGCAGGTGCTGCACCGCCATGTCGAAATCATCGCAGCGGCAGGCCAGCGCCGCCGCGTTGATGGCGCCGGCCGAGGTGCCGCAAATCACCCCGAAGGGGTTGCGTTGCAGGTCGGCGCCGGCCTCGCGCCGGATGCGCGCCAGCGCCGCCAGCACACCCACCTGGTAGGCCGCGCGTGCGCCACCCCCGGTGAGTACCAGGCCGGTGAGCGGGGTTTCGTACATGCCGACGACTTTAGCCTTGCCGACAACGGCCAGTGCCCCGTAAAACCGCGTATTTGCCAGCCTGTCCGGCCGCGCCAACTACTCGTAGACGATGGCTGCGCGCGCGCCGTGGGCCAGGGCCTTGCAGCGGGCAAGTGCTTCGTCGCAGGGCCAGAAGCGGCCGGCATCGCCCAGGTCGATCTCGGCGATGGCGGTAGGCCGGGCGATCTGCAGGCGCATGGGCAGGCCCTTGACGAGCTCACCCTGTTCGGTGTCTTCCCGCTTGGCCGGCCAGGTGGCCACCAACTCGGCCACGGCCGGCATGCCGCCGTTGACGGCCAACGACAGATAGCGTCCGAAGCGCGCACGCGCACCGGCCAGGTCCCAGATCTGGTTGATGTTCAGCCGCAGGCCGCCCGAGAAGCGGTCGTTCTGCACCTTGCCCTGCACGATGATCAACTGGTCTTCGACCAGCAGGTCCTTGTGGGTTTCGATCAGGTCGTCGTTGCACACCGCCTCGATGGCCTCGCTGTGGTCGTCGAGCTTGAAGATCGCCACCCGCCCACGCTGGCCGTTGGCAAAGCGCAATTCGCCCACGATGCCGGCCAGCACTTGCAGGTCGCGGCTGTCCACCAGATCGGCCACCCGGCGCTTGCAGAAGCGGCGCACCTCGGCCTCGTATTCCTGAAACAGGTGGCCCGACAGGAAAAAGCCGATGGCCGATTTTTCAAGCAGCAGGCGCTCGCGCACGCCCCAGGGCTCGGCCTGGGCCAGCGGCGGCTCTTGCGTGGATGAGCCATGGTCACCGTCGTCGAACAGCCCACCTTGCGAGGCATTGACCACCTGGTGGTCGGCAAACTCGAAGCCCAGGCCGACACTGGCGAGCAGCTGGCTTCTTTCTTGGCCCATGGCATCAAACGCCCCGGCCTTGATCAGCGCTTCGACCGCGCGCTTGTTGACCCGCTTGCGGTCGATGCGGGCGCAGAAGTCGAAGAAGCTCAGGAACGGCCCACCGGCATCTCGCGCTTCGACGATGGCTTCCACCGCGCTCTGGCCGCTGCCCTTGACGGCGCCCAGGCCATAACGAACCAACTTGTTGCCGACGGGTTCAAAGCGCCAGATGCCCCGGTTCACGTCGGGCGCCTCGAAGCTGATGCCGAAGAGCTTGGCATCGTTGAGCAGCACCTTCAGCTTGTCGGTGTCGTCCATCTCGATGGTCATGTTCGCGGCGTAGAACTCAGCCGTGAAATGCACCTTCAGCCAGGCGGTGTGGTAGGCCAGCAGCGAGTAGGCGGCGGCATGGCTCTTGTTGAAGCCATAGCCGGCAAACTTTTCCATGTCGTTGAACACGGCCTCGGCGGTATCGGCCGAGATGTCCTTCTGCGCCGCACCGTCGCTGAAGATCTGCCGGTGGTGCGCCATCTCCTCGGCCTTTTTCTTGCCCATGGCGCGGCGCAGCAGGTCGGCGCCACCCAGGCTGTAGCCACCCATCACCTGGGCCGACTGCATCACCTGCTCCTGGTAGACGAAGATGCCGTAGGTCTCGGCCAGCACCGGCGCCAGCAGCGGGTGCGGGTAGACGATGTCTTCCTTGCCGTTCTTGCGCGCGCAGAAGCTGGGGATGTTCTCCATCGGGCCGGGCCGGAACATCGCGTTCAGCGCGATCAGGTCTTCCAGCCGCGTGGGCTTGGCCTCTTTGAGCATGGCCTGCATGCCGCGCGATTCAAACTGGAACACGCTCTCGGTCAGGCCGTCGCTGAAGAGCTTGTAGACCCTGGGGTCGTCCAGCGGCACCGTCTCCCAGGCAAAGCCGGCGCGCTGCGGATGGCGGGCGACGATGAAGTCCTTGGCCAGCTCCAGGATGGTGAGCGTGGCCAGGCCCAGGAAGTCGAACTTCACCAGGCCGATGGCTTCGACGTCGTCCTTGTCGTACTGGCTGACCGCGCTGTCGCTGCCCGGCTGCTGGTAGAGCGGGCAAAAGTCGGTGATCTTGCCCGGCGCGATCAGCACGCCCCCGGCATGCATGCCGATGTTGCGCACCATGCCTTCAACCCGGGTGGCCAGGCTCAGCAGCTCGGCCACTTCTTCTTCGGCGGCTTCGCGCTGCTCCAGCTCGGGCGCTTCGAGCCGGGCGTAGATGGTGGGATCCTTGGCCGGGTCGTAGTCGGCTGGCGGCCGGGCCAGCGTCACCGTCTTGCCCGGCGGTGCGGGGATCAGCTTGGCCACGCTGTCCACATGGCCGTAGCCCATGCCCAGCACCCGGCCGATGTCGCGCAGCGCCGCCTTGGCGGCCATGGTGCCGAAGGTGGCGATCTGGCTCACCGCTTCGCGGCCGTACTTGTCCTTGACGTAGTCGATCACCCGGTCGCGGTTGCCCTGGCAGAAGTCGATGTCGAAGTCGGGCATCGACACGCGTTCGGGGTTCAAGAAGCGCTCGAACAGCAGGTTGTACTGCAGCGGGTCGAGGTCGGTGATCTTCATCGCATAGGCCACCAGCGAGCCCGCGCCCGAGCCCCGCCCCGGCCCCACCGGGCAGCCGTGGGTCTTGGCCCAGACGATGAAATCGGC
>JANOAQ010000602.1:0-3013 GCA_031411195.1 Burkholderiaceae bacterium
GGCGCATGAGCGCCGCCGAGTAAGCGAGGGGCCCGTTGCGTGGTCCTTCCGGTGCGGTCCCATGGGTCCGGTCACCCGCTGAAGCAGATAAAGGAATCGAAATGCCACGTCGTCGCGAAGTACCCAAACGCGAGATCCTCCCTGACCCGAAATTCGGCTCGGTCGATCTGTCCAAGTTCATGAACGTCATCAT
Source organism: Burkholderiaceae bacterium (assembly GCA_031411195.1). Lineage (GTDB taxonomy): Bacteria > Pseudomonadota > Gammaproteobacteria > Burkholderiales > Burkholderiaceae_C > Pseudaquabacterium. The sequence goes on from JANOAQ010000602.1 coordinate 194, forward strand.
GGAATCGGGCAAGAAGGCCGTCGCCGAGCGCATCATCTACGGTGCCCTTGAGCAGGTCGAAAAGAAGGCCGGCAAAGACCCGCTGGAAATCTTCATGGTTGCCATCAACAACGTCAAGCCGATGGTCGAAGTCAAGTCCCGCCGTGTGGGCGGTGCGAACTACCAAGTTCCCGTGGAAGTTCGCCCCGTTCGCCGGATGGCCCTGGCCATGCGCTGGTTGAAAGAATCGGCCCGCAAGCGCGGCGAAAAGTCGATGGCTGCGCGCCTGGCCAATGAGTTGCTCGAAGCCAGCGAAGGCCGCGGCGGCGCAATGAAGAAGCGTGACGAAGTTCACCGCATGGCCGAAGCCAACAAGGCGTTCTCGCACTTCCGCTTCTAAGCACCACCCTCAAGCCTTTCGGCCGCCCCACCCGGGTTTGTACTGACCCGAGGGCGGCTCCTGTATTTGGAGAGACACCATGGCCCGCAAGACACCCATCGAGCGCTACCGCAACATCGGTATTTCCGCGCACATCGATGCTGGCAAGACCACCACCACCGAACGCGTCCTGTTCTACACGGGCGTGAACCACAAGATCGGTGAAGTGCACGACGGCGCCGCCACGATGGACTGGATGGAGCAAGAGCAGGAGCGTGGCATCACGATCACCTCGGCCGCCACCACCTGTTTCTGGAAGGGCATGGACCTGTCTCTGCCCGAGCACCGCATCAACATCATCGACACCCCCGGCCACGTCGACTTCACCATCGAGGTGGAGCGTTCCATGCGCGTGCTCGACGGCGCCTGCATGGTGTATTGCGCCGTGGGCGGTGTGCAGCCCCAGTCGGAAACCGTCTGGCGCCAGGCCAACAAGTACCGGGTGCCCCGTCTGGCCTTCGTCAACAAGATGGACCGCACGGGTGCCAACTTCTTCAAGGTCGTCGAGCAGATGAAGACGCGCCTGAAAGCCAACCCGGTGCCCATCGTCATCCCCATCGGCGCCGAAGAAAACTTCAAGGGCGTGGTCGATCTCATCAAGATGAAAGCCATCTTCTGGGACGAGGCTTCGCAAGGCATGAAGTTCAACTATGCGGAAATCCCGGACGATCTGCTCGAGCTGTCGAAAGAATGGCGCGAAAAGATGGTCGAGGCTGCGGCCGAAGCCACCGAAGAGCTGATGAACAAGTACCTCGAGTCGGGTGATCTGACCGAGGACGAGATCAGGTCTGCCATCCGCTCGCGCACCATCGCCGCTGAAATCCAGCCCATGTTCTGCGGCAGCGCCTTCAAGAACAAGGGTGTGCAGCGCATGCTCGACGGCGTGGTCGATTTCATGCCCTCGCCGATCGACATCCCCCCGGTGCCTGGCACCGACGATGACGACCAGCCGACCTCGCGCCGCGCGGCCGACGATGAGAAGTTCGCCGCGCTGGCTTTCAAGCTGATGACCGACCCGTTCGTGGGCCAGCTCACGTTCGTGCGCGTGTATTCGGGCGTGCTGCAGTCGGGCGCCTCGGTGTTCAACCCGATCCGCGGCAAAAAAGAGCGCATCGGCCGCATCCTTCAGATGCACGCCAACCAGCGTGAAGAAATCAAGGAAATTCTGGCTGGCGACATCGCCGCGTGCGTGGGCTTGAAGGACGTGACCACGGGCGAGACCCTGTGCGACCCGGACCACATCATCACGCTTGAAAAGATGATCTTCCCGGAGCCGGTGATCTCGCAGGCTGTCGAGCCCAAGACCAAGGCCGACCAGGAAAAGATGGGCATCGCGCTGGGCCGACTGGCCGCAGAAGACCCGTCGTTCCGTGTGCGCACCGACGAAGAATCGGGCCAGACCATCATCTCGGGCATGGGCGAGTTGCACCTGGAAATCATCGTCGACCGCATGAAGCGCGAGTTCGGTGTGGAAGCCAACGTGGGCAAGCCACAGGTGGCCTACCGCGAGACGATCCGCAAGATGGTGTCGGATGTCGAAGGCAAGTTCGTTCGCCAGTCGGGCGGCAAGGGTCAGTACGGCCACGTCGTGCTGAAGGTCGAGCCGCAGGAGCCGGGCAAGGGCTTTGAGTTCGTCGACGCTATCAAGGGTGGCGTGGTGCCGCGCGAGTTCATCCCTGCGGTGGAAAAGGGCCTGATCGACACGCTGCCCAATGGCGTGTTGGCTGGCTTCCCCGTGGTCGACGTCAAGGTCACGCTGACCTTCGGCTCTTACCACGAGGTCGACTCGAACGAAAACGCCTTCAAGATGGCCGCGTCCATGGGCTTCAAGGACGGCATGCGCAAAGCGTCGCCGGTCATCCTGGAGCCCATGATGGCCGTCGAGGTGGAAACGCCTGAAGACTATGCCGGCTCGGTGATGGGCGACCTGTCCAGCCGCCGCGGCATGGTGCAGGGCATGGACGACATGATGGGTGGCGGCAAGATCATCAAGGCCGAAGTGCCGCTGTCGGAAATGTTCGGCTACTCAACCACGCTGCGCTCGATGTCGCAAGGCCGCGCCACGTACACGATGGAGTTCAAGCACTACAGCGAAGCGCCAAAGAACGTGGCCGACGCGATCATCACGTCCCGCGCCAAGTAAGCGCACGTACAACGCACTACCAAGCCGGTCTTCGGCGCCCGCAGCCACACTACGGTTGCGGTGGGTCTGCTGCCCGTGGCAGACCATGCGCTGGAAACCTTAAACACCCACGGGCAACGCTCTTTTTGAGACGGAGATAGACATGGCAAAAGGCAAATTCGAACGTACCAAGCCGCACGTGAACGTGGGCACGATTGGGCACGTTGACCACGGCAAGACGACGCTGACGGCGGCGATCACGACGGTGCTGAGCAAGCTG
>JANOAQ010000603.1:0-1715 GCA_031411195.1 Burkholderiaceae bacterium
CGTTCACGTAGTCCAGCGTGTAGGGGCGCTGGGGGTGGCGGGCGATCTGCGTCACCTGCCAGGGTGACAAGCTGCTGTAGATGTCTTTGGCCAGCTGCTGGCTCTTCTTGTCGAGCCGGCCAATCTCTTCGGAGATGTCGACTGCCGATTCGCTTTGCACGAAGCGCAGCTCTTCGATCTTGGATTCGAGTTCGGCGATGGGCTGCTCGAAATCGAGAAAGTGTCGTTTGCTCATGCGCGTGGCGGGTAGTGGATACGGTCGGCAGGCCCGAAGGCGCCCACCGATCAGTAGTCTACCGGCAGCGGGTCAAGGCTTCGCCAGATGTACCAGGTGGCCACCGACCGGTAGGGCGCCCAGGCCTCGCCCACCTCACGCGCCTCGGCCCGAGACACCGGCTCACCGCTGAAATAGCCCTGGCTGATGCCCTTGATCAGGCCCAGGTCGTCCAGCGGCAGCACATTGGGCCGCATCAGGTGGAAGATGAGGAACATCTCGGCCGTCCAGCGGCCGATGCCACGAATGGCCACCAGTTCTTCGATGATGGCTTCGTCGTCCATCTGCTGCCACTGCGCCACATGCACGGCGCCCGACTCAAAGTGGCGCGCCAGGTCACCCAGGTATTCACCCTTGCGCGCCGACAGGCCGGCGCTGCGCAGCGTGGGGGTATCGAGCGCCAGCACATCGGCCGGCACCAGGCGGGTGGACAGCCCGCCCGCCAGCGCGGCAAAGCGGTCCCACACCGATTGCGCGGCCTTCACGCTGATCTGCTGGCCGACGATGGACCGGGCCAGCGTGGTGAAGGCATCACCCCGGCTTTGCAGGCGGGCCTCGCCGAACTTGGGGATCAGTTTCTTCATCACCCGGTCGCGCTTGGCCAGGTGGCGGCAGGCCTCGTCCCAGTAGTCGGGCGTGACGGTGGCAACCGGCGCCAGGGCAGGCTCGGACACGATCGGCGCCTCGGCGTGCAGGACGGGGGCCTTGACCAAGCTCAGGCCCTCACCCAAGTGGTGCCAGCGGGCGAGTCCTTGAGCTCGATGCCCTGGGTCGCCAGGTCTTGGCGGATGCGGTCGGCTTCAGCGAAGTTCCTGGCCGCCTTGGCAGCCGCGCGGGCAGCGATCAGCGCCTCGATGCTCGCTTCGTCCGGCCCACCTGCCGCGCCAGCGGCCTGCAAGAAGCTGCGCGGCGCCTGCTGCAGCACGCCCAGAACACCGGCCAGGGCACGCAGCAAGGCGGCAACGTCGGCAGACCGGCTGCGATTGCATTCATTGGCCAGGTCGAACAGCACGGCCAGGGCGCCGGGCGTGTTGAAGTCGTCGTCCATCGCCGCCCTGAAGGCCGCTGCCTGGGGCTGGGCCCAGTCGATCGCTGTGCTGTCGGCCGGCAGGTTGATGCCGTCCAGCGCGGTGTACAGCCGACGCAAGGCCGTGCGCGCGTCGTCCAGCAACTGGTCGCTGAAATTGAACGGGCTGCGGTAGTGCGTGCGCAGCATGAAAAAGCGCAACGTCTCACCGTCGAACCTGCGCAGCACATCGCGGATGGTGAAGAAGTTGCCCAGGCTCTTGGACATCTTCTCGTTGTCGACGTTGAGAAAACCGTTGTGCAACCAGGCGTTGACGAAGGGGTGGCCTAGCGCACCTTCGCTCTGCGCGATCTCGTTCTCATGGTGCGGAAACTGCAGGTCCTGGCCACCGCCGTGGATGTCGAAACGATCGCC
>JANOAQ010000604.1:0-9346 GCA_031411195.1 Burkholderiaceae bacterium
CGTTGTTGGAAGACAACAGGTGAAGGCCTTTTTGGCCGCTAATCTTTGCGCTGACGGCGGGGCTCTGGTGCAATAGACACAACTTCCGATGAGGAGGTTGGCCTGACCGGCCCCCACCGCTCCCGGTGAAGGGTTCTCTACGGGATCGGGACCTCTTGTTAAACCTAGGAGATAGTTGCAATGAAAAAGTCTCTGCTGGCACTCGCCACTCTGTGCGCCTTCGCCGGCGCCGCCAATGCCCAATCGTCCGTGACCCTGTTCGGTCTGGTGGATTTGAGCGTCAACAACGTCAAGAACGGTGCGCTGACCCGCAAGACCATGGACAGCAACATGCTGAACAGCAACCGCCTCGGCTTCCGCGGCGTTGAGGATCTGGGCGGCGGCATGTCGGCCAGCTTCCACCTGGAAGGTGGCATGGCCTCTGACGTCGGTTTGGGCGGCAATTCCAGCGGCGGTTTCGACTTCGCTCGTCGTTCTACCGTCAGCCTGTCGGGCAGTTTCGGTGAAGTTCGCCTGGGTCGCGACTACACGAACTCGTTCTCGACCAAGGCCACCTACGACGCCTACGGCGCCAACGGGATGGGCACTCCGCTGAACATGTACGCTGGTGCAGGTGCTGCCTTGGGTAGTGGCGCCACTACCGTGGTGCGTGCCAACAACATGGTTGGGTACTTCCTGCCTGGCAATCTGGGCGGCCTCTATGGCTCCGCGCAGATCGCTGCCGGTGAAAACCAGGCCAGCAACGGCGGTAACAAGTACAAGGGTGTCCGTCTTGGTTATGCCGCTGGTCCGTTTGATGTGTCGGGTGGCATCAGCACCACCAACGCCAACTACGGCGACTTCAAGACGTCCAACATCGGCGCTTCGTACAACATGGGCTTCATGAAGATCATGGGCTTGTATGACCAGCACAAGTTCAAGGGCTTGAAGTACACGACCACCGCCATCAGCGCTTCGGTGCCGATGGGCCAGGGCGAATTCAGGGCCTCCTACGCCAAGGGTAACGCCAGCGGTTCGGGTTCGTTGGCGGTTCTCAATGGCACTGTGGTTCCTTTCGGCACGGCCGGTGCGCTGACCTTGAATACCAACACCGCAGCGAACGATTCGACCTTGTTCGGCGTCGAGTACATCTACAACCTGTCCAAGCGTACTGCGCTGTACACCCAGTACGGTCGCCTGAAGAACAGCGGCATGGCTGCTTCCACCGTTGGCGCTGGCCCGGCCAACGTGGCTGGTGGCACCTCGACCGGCTACGGCGCCGGCGTCCGCCACATGTTCTGATTGACTGCGGGGCAAGGTCGGCAACGGCCTGGCTCCAATGTCGATGCAGACAAGAACGTCGCCTTCGGGCGACGTTTTTTTTCGTCCATTCGTCCGTTCATACAGCCGCATCGGGGCTTCCCCCCTTGGTGCGCGCAGGCACATTGCGGATGATCCGCACTCTTGTCCGGGGTCGTCCCGGATGTCGTGATTTTTTCGTCAGGCCATTGAAGCCTGGTGCCACAGGCCTTCATGCTCGCCTTCGTCATCCGCCGCGTATTCCAGGCCCTGATCGTCTTGTTGACGGTTGCCTTCATCGCTTTCATGTTGTTCCAGTACGTCGGCGACCCGGTCACCAACCTGATGGGCCAGGACGCCACCGTGGAGCAGCGTGCCCAGTTGCGTGCCGACCTGGGCCTGGACCAGCCCTTCGTGGTGCAGTTCGCGCGATTCATCGGCAATGCTGTGCAAGGTGAGTTCGGCATCAGCCTGCGCCAGGGCCGCAAGGTGTCTGCGCTGATTGCCGACCGGTTTCCGGCCACACTTGAATTGGCTGTCGTGGCCGCCATCCTCGGCTTGCTGATGGGCGTACCGCTGGGCGTCTACGCGGCCTTGCGGCGGGGCACTTTCATGTCGCAGGCGGTGATGACCGGGTCGCTGCTGGGTGTGTCGCTGCCCAACTTCCTGATCGGCATCCTGCTGATCCTGATTTTTGCGGTGGTGTTGAAATGGTTGCCCAGTTTTGGTCGGGGTGATGTGGTCGCCATCGGGCCGCTGACCTTCGGCCTGCTGACGTGGGACGGCATCCGCCACCTGATCCTGCCCGCGCTCACGCTGGCGCTGTTCCCGATGGCATTGGTGCTGCGCCTGGTGCGCTCCGAGATGCTGGAGGTGCTGCGCACCGACTACATCAAGTTTGCCCGCGCGCGCGGTCTGCCCAACCGGTCGGTGTACTTCGGCCACGCACTGAAAAACACGCTGGTGCCGGTGATCACCATCGCAGGCTTGCAGCTGGGCGGCATCATCGCCTTTGCCATCGTCACCGAGACGGTGTTCCAGTGGCCCGGCATGGGCCTGCTGTTCATCTCGGCGGTGCAGTTTGCCGACATCCCGGTGATGGCAGCCTATTTGTGCCTGATCGCACTGGTGTTCGTGACCATCAACCTGGTGGTCGATCTCTTGTACTTTGCGGTGGACCCTCGATTGCGCATCGAACGTGGAGGAGCCCACTGATGTCGGCTCCAGCTCAAACCTCGGGCGCGCTCGCGCGCTTCTTCGACGGTGATGTGTGGCACAGCTTCAAGCAGTCGCCGATGGCGATGGCTGCCGCCGTGGTGGCGCTGGTGTGCGTGGTGTGCGCCGTGTTTGCCACCTGGCTGGCGCCGCACAACCCGCTCGATTCGGCCAGTCTGCAACTGGCCGACTCCATCCTGCCGCCGGCCTGGGTGGACGGCGGCCGCGCCACCTATCTGCTGGGCACCGACGACCAGGGCCGTGACATCCTGTCGGCCCTGATGTACGGCGCACGCATCTCACTGCTGGTGGGCCTGGCGTCGGTGCTGCTCAGCGTGGTGATCGGTGTGGGCCTGGGGCTGTTGGCGGGCTTCGTGGGCGGGCGGGTCGACAACTTCATCATGCGGGTGTGCGATGTGATGCTGTCCTTCCCGGCCATTCTGGTGGCGCTGCTGATCGACGGCGTCGGTCGGGCGGTGTTTCCCAATGCGCACGAGACCCTGGCTTTTACCGTGCTGATCCTGGCGATCTCGCTCACCGGCTGGGTGCAGTACGCCCGCACGGTGCGTGGATCGACGCTGGTCGAGCGGCAAAAGGAATACGTGCAGGCCGCGCGGGTGATCGGCGTGTCACCGCTGCGCATCATGCGCCGCCATGTGCTGCCCAATGTGCTGGGGCCGGTGCTGGTGCTGGCCACCATCCACATCGCCACGGCCATCGTTACCGAGGCCACGCTTTCTTTTCTCGGCGTAGGCGTGCCGCCCACCTCACCGTCGCTGGGCACTTTGATTCGCGTGGGGCAAGATTTTCTCTTTTCTGGTGAATGGTGGATCACCATTTTCCCGGGCCTGGTGCTGGTGTTGATCGCCCTGAGCGTCAACCTGCTGGGCGATTGGCTGCGCGATGCGCTGAACCCGAGACTGCGCTGACCGATGACTTCCCCTCTGCTTGAAGTCGACCACCTGCGGGTCGAATTTCCTACCCGGCGCGGCACCCTGCTGGCGCTGGACGACGTGTCGTTCGACATTGCCCCCGGTGAGATCCTGGGCGTGGTCGGTGAGTCGGGCGCGGGCAAGTCGCTGACGGGCGCCGCGATCATCGGCCTGCTTGAACCACCGGGCCGCGTGGCCGGCGGACAGATTCGCCTGGCCGGGCAGCGCATCGACAACCTCGATGCCGATGCCATGCGCAAGATTCGCGGCCGGCGCATTGGTGCGATCTTTCAAGACCCGCTCACCTCGCTGAATCCGCTGTACACCATTGGTCGGCAACTCATCGAGACGATCCAGGTTCACCTCGACCTGAATGCCACTGCCGCACGCCAGCGCGCCATCGATTTGTTGCAGGCCACCGGCATCCCGGCGGCCGAGCAGCGCATCGACCAGTACCCGCACCAGTTCTCGGGCGGCATGCGCCAGCGCGTGGTGATCGCCCTGGCCCTGGCGGCCCAGCCCGAACTGATCGTGGCCGACGAGCCCACCACCGCGCTGGACGTGTCCATCCAGGCCCAGATCATTGCCTTGCTGCGCCAGATCACCAAAGACCAGGGCGCTGCGGTGATGCTGGTGACGCACGACATGGGCGTGATCGCCGAAACCTGCGACCGCGTGGCGGTGATGTACGCCGGGCGCATCGTCGAGATCGGCCCGGTGGCCGAGGTCATCCACCACCCGGCCCACCCCTATACCGTCGGCCTGATGGGCTCGATTCCGTCGATGGACATCGAGCGAGAGCGCCTGATGCAGATCGACGGCGCCATGCCTCGGCTCAATGCCATTCCCGCCGGCTGCGCCTTCAACCCGCGCTGCCCGCAGGTGCATGACCGCTGCCGCGTCGAGCGGCCTGAGCTGATGCCGGCCGGTGCCACCCGTGCGGCTTGCTGGCTGCATGCGGCGGAGGTTTGCGCATGACTGCCTTGGTTGAAGTGAAGGGTTTGGCCAAGACCTTTGATGTGTCCGCCCCGTGGCTCAACCGCGTGCTCGAGCGTCAGCCCAGGCGCTTTGTGCACGCGGTGGACGGCGTCGACTTCGCCATCGCCCGTGGCCAGACCCTGGCCCTGGTGGGCGAATCAGGCTGCGGCAAGAGCACAGTAGCGCGCCTGCTGGTGGGTTTGTACGGCCCCACCCGCGGCACGGTTGAATTTGACGGCATCGACACCGCCAAGACCCTGGCATCACCCGATGCCCGTGCGCTGCGCAAGCGCATGCAGATGATCTTTCAAGACCCGTATGCCAGCCTGAACCCGCGTTGGACCGTGCGCGACATCGTCGGTGAACCGCTGCGCGAGCATGGCCTGGCGATGAGTGAGGCCGATCTTGAAGGCAAGGTGGCGGATCTGCTCACTTCCGTGGGCCTGGCGGCGGCCGACATGGGCAAATTTGCGCACCAGTTTTCGGGCGGGCAGCGCCAGCGCATCTCGATTGCGCGCGCACTGGCCACCGAGCCCGAGTTCCTGATCTGCGACGAGCCCACCTCGGCGCTGGATGTCTCGGTGCAGGCCCAGGTGCTCAACATCATGAAGGACCTGCAGCGCCAGCGCGGTCTGACCTACCTCTTCATATCGCACAACCTGGCAGTGGTGCGGCATGTGGCCGATCAGGTGGGCGTGATGTACCTGGGCAGGTTGGTTGAACTGGCAGACAGGCGCACGCTGTTTGCCACGCCGCGCCACCCCTACACCCGAATGCTGCTGGATGCGATTCCCGACATCGCGATGACCGGGCGCCAGCGAACACCCGTGCAGGGCGAGGTGCCCAACCCCTTGAATCCGCCCACCGGCTGCGCCTTCCACCCGCGCTGCCCGCATGCCAATGCCCGTTGCAGCAGTGAGCGACCGGTGTTGGACACCTTTCAAGGCATCCGCGTCGCCTGCCATGCGGTGGCCGAGGGCCGGATCTGAGGCCCCTGTTGCGCGGCGTACCGCACCCGATCCCCGGGGGCAATGGCGGGGCCGCGTGGGGCGGCCTGGCGCTGAGCCCGCTCAGCCCGGCACGATCTCGTTGCTGAACAGCTCAGCCACTGTCTCGCGGCGGCGGATCAACAGGGCCTGGCCGGCATCCACCATCACCTCGGCAGCGCGAGGGCGGGTGTTGTAGTTGCTGGCCATGGCCATGCCATACGCGCCGGCCGACAGCACCGCCAGGGTGTCGCCGGGCTGCACCGCCAGCGCACGGTCGCGCCCCAGCCAGTCGCCCGACTCGCAGACCGGGCCCACCACATCCCAAATCACCGGCGCTTCGGTGCGCTGGTGGCAGGGCGCGATGCCCATCCAGGCCTGGTACATGGCCGGGCGCGCCAGGTCGTTCATTGCGGCATCGACGATGCAGAAATTCTTGGCCGCGCCGGGCTTGAGCACCAGCACCTCGGTCAACAAGTCGCCGGCTTTGCCCACCAGCGACCGGCCGGGCTCCATCAGCACCTCGCGGTGGCCATGGCCGCGCGCGTTCAGCCGGGCCAGCAACTGGCGCACCAGGTCGTCGGCGGCCGGGGGCTGCTCGTCGGTGTAGGTGATGCCCAGGCCGCCGCCGAAGTCGATGTGGTGGATGGGGATGCCATCGGCCTCGACCTGGTCGATCAGGTCGAGCAGGCGGTCGGTGGCGTCCAGGTAAGGCGCGATCTCGGTCACTTGCGAGCCGATGTGGCAATCGATGCCCGTCACCTGGATGCCCGGCAGTGCGGCGGCCCGGTGGTATACCGCACGGGCCTGGTCGTGGGCCACGCCGAACTTGTTGCCCTTCAGTCCAGTCGAAATGTAGGGGTGGGTCTTGGGGTCGACGTCGGGGTTCACGCGCAAGCTGATGGCCGCGGTGCGGCCCAGCTCGACGGCCACCTGCGAGAGGATCTCCAGCTCGCTGTCGCTTTCGACGTTGAAGCACTTCACGCCGGCCAGCAGGGCGGTGCGCATCTCGGCGCGCGTCTTGCCTACACCCGAGAACACCACCTTGGCTGGATCGGCCCCCACCGCCAGCACGCGGGCCAGTTCACCGCCCGACACGATGTCGAAGCCCAGGCCCAGGTCGGCGAAGGTCTTGAGCACGGCCAGCGTGCTGTTGGCCTTCATCGCGTAGCAGAGCAAGTGTGGGCGGCCGGCCAGCGCACCTTGGTAGGCGGCGGCTGCGGTGCGCATGGCGCTGCGTGAATAAGCGTACAGCGGCGTGCCGAATTGCGCGGCCAGATCGGCCAGGCGCACGCCGTCCAGAAACAGGTCGTCACCCTGGCGCGCCAGAAAGGGTGCGCCAGGCAGGGGTGCAGTGGTCATTTTGAAGGGGCCGAGGCGGCGGTGGCTGCAGTTGCGGGGGGAGCAGGCAGGGTGAGCGGGCCTTTCTGGCCACAACTGGCCAGGCAGGCCAAGCTGGCCAGGCCGGCAGTCAGGGCAGCCATGCGGGCCGCACGCAAGAGAGGGCGGCTCGCTACACTCGATTTCAAGTTCATCTGCCGGATTCTATCGACCATGACCCTCGCCGCCCCACAGCCGGCCCCGCCCGCCACGCCGCTGGCCGACGCTGAATTTCACCGGCTGGCGCAGGCCGTGCTGGGCGCCATCGAAGCTGCGGTCGACCGCTGGCTCGACGACGATGTGGTCGACATCGACAGCCACCGCACTGGCGGCCTGCTGGCGCTGAGCCTGCCCGGTGGCAGCCAGATCATCATCAACACCCAGCCGCCGCTGCAAGAGCTGTGGATGGCCGCCAAGGCCGGTGGCCACCACTACCGCCATGTGCAGGGACGCTGGCTGGACACGCGCGACGGCAGCGAATTCTTTGCTGCCGTATCGCACCACCTCAGCACCCAGGCGGGGCAGGCGCTCGCGATTCAGGCGCCCTGAGCCGGCCACCCGGCCCGGCGGCAGCCCGCCCTACCTGAACAGATCGAGGATGCTCTTGCGCTCGGTGTCGGTTGGCGCCTGGGGCAGCTTGTCTTCCAGGCCCACGCTGCGCACGCCGGCATTGCCGCCATATTCTTCAAACAGCCAGTCGCCGCCTTGCTGGATCAGGCCTTCGGGCACCGGCATGGGTGCCTCGGGCAGCTTTTTCAGGGCATGCTGCATGTACTCGATCCACACCGGAAGGGCCAGGCCGCCACCGGTTTCGCGGTCGCCCAGCTTGCGCGGGTTGTCGTAACCGATCCACACCACGGCGGCCAGGTTGGGCTGGAAGCCTGCAAACCAGGCGTCCATCGAATCATTGGTGGTGCCGGTCTTGCCGGCCAGGTCCATGCGCTTGAAGGTGCCGTACACCCGTGCGGCCGTGCCCGAACGGGCCACCTCACCCAGCAGTTGGCTCATCACGAAGGCGTTGCGTGCGTCCAGCGTGCGCGCCGATTCGTCGATCACCGGTGGCGTGCTCTGCTGCAACACCCGGCCCTTGTTGTCGGTGATGCGGGTGATCAGCGCCGGATTGACGCGGTACCCACCGTTGGCGAACACGCTGTAGGCGCTGGCCATCTGCAGCGGCGTGACTGAGCCTGCGCCCAGGGCCATGGTCAGGTAGGCGGGATGCTTCTCGGCCTCAAAGCCGAACCGGGTAATCCACTGCTGCGCAAAGTGCACGCCGGTGCCCTGAAGTACCCGAATCGACACCATGTTCTTGGACTTGGCCAACGCGGTCTTCAGCTGCATCGGGCCCTCAAACTTGCCGTCGTAGTTCTTCGGCTCCCACGGTTGGCTGCCGGTGGTTCCCGAATCGAAGAACAAGGGCGCGTCATTGACCACCGTCAATGGTGTGAAGCCCTTTTCAAGCGCTGCGGAATAGATGAAAGGCTTGAAGCTGGAACCCGGCTGACGCCAGGCCTGGATGACGTGGTTGAACTTGCTCTTGCCGAAATCGAAGCCGCCCACCAGCGCACGGATGCCGCCGGTGCGGGTGTCGATCGAAACAAAGGCGCCTTCGACTTCAGGTTGCTGGGTGAGTGTCCAGTCGCCCTTGGGTCCGCGCACCACGCGCACCACGGCGCCGCGGCGGATCTGCTTCTGTGGCTCGGCCTTGTCGGCCAGGCCCGAGGCCACAGGTTTGAGCCCCTCGCCTGTGACTGTGACGCTCTCGCCCGTCTGCAGCACGGCCACCACCTTCCTGGCGCTGGCTTCCAGCACCACAGCGGCCTTCAACTCGTCGTTGTCGGGGTGGTCGGCCAGAGCTTCGGCGATGCGGGCATCGAGCTCCTTCGGGTCTGCGGGCAAGTCGACATGGTCTTCGGGGCCGCGGTAGTGCTGGCGGCGCTCGTAGTCCAGCAGGCCACGGCGCAGCGCGCGGTAGGCCACCGCCTGGTCGGTGGCATCCACCGTCACATGCACATTCAATCCGCGGGTGGTGGTTTCTGCACCGTATTGGCTGGCCACCAGTTGGCGCACCGATTCGGCCACGTATTCGGCATGCACCGCGCTCTCGGCGGGGGGGCGCAGACGCAGCACTTCGGCGCGGGCGGCATTGGCCTGCTCCTCGGTGATGAAGCCGTTCACTTCCATGCGGTCGATGATGTACTGCTGGCGCCGCGCCGCCCGCTTGGGGTTGCTGATGGGGTTGTAGGCGCTGGGCGCCTGAGGCAGGCCGGCCAACATGGCCGCTTCGGCCACCGTCACCTCGGCCAATGGCTTGCCGAAGTAGATCTCGCTGGCCGCGGCAAATCCATAGGCGCGCTGTCCCAGGAAGATCTGGTTCATGTAGACCTCCAGGATCTGCGGCTTGCTCAACTGGCTTTCGATCTTGAGTGCCAGCAAAATCTCGTAGATCTTGCGCGTGAAGGTCTTTTCAGTACTGAGGTAGAAGTTGCGCGCCACCTGCATGGTGATGGTGGAGGCGCCCTGGCTCTTGGCCTTGTTGAACTGCGCCAGCCCGGCGCGCAGCACACCCAGGTAGTC
>JANOAQ010000605.1:0-3412 GCA_031411195.1 Burkholderiaceae bacterium
CATCAACTCGGCGTCGAACCCGTGCGGATTGAGCGCACCGTGTGGCTGCTTCAGCCGCAGGGGCAGCCGCCAGCGCTGGCCAGCGCGCAGTTCGCCGCGGGGGTCGTCCAGCCAGGCTTCATCGTTGAAATGCCGATACCAGCCCAGCGACAGGCGCTCGGGCAGCGACACCGGCTCGCCGCGCCAGGTGGCCCTTTCCGGCTCGAAGACGAAACGCAGGCCCGACGGTCCGGATTGCGGCATGGCAGCCACCACGCCGGTGACGAGCAAGTCCTGCCCTTCCAGGGCCGGCTTCAAACGCTCGGCCAGACGCAGTTCGGCACGCCAGCCGGTGCTGCCCAGGGCCAGTGCACACGCGGCCACGACGAGCCAGGCGGCCTGTCGGGCCCAGGGCCACCACAGCGCGGGCAACCACATCAGCAATCCGGAGGCCACCAGGGCCTCGTACGCCATCACTGGCCACAGGTCCGGCTGCTGCAATTGCCAACCCACCCCCAGCAGCCAGGCCATGGACGCCAGCGCCAGGCGCCAACCGGGGCTCAGGCGCGGCTTTCTGGCCACCGGCGCGGCCGGCCCCATGGCCTGCGGCTGCTGTACATGGAGACCCATCACCATGGGCGCAGTGTAGGATTCACGCGACTCCAGCCCAGTGCTGCCCATCCCCTTTCCAACGCACCCATCCAACGCCATGTCCATCTACGACAAGCTCGCCCAGCTGGGTATCACCCTGCCACCGGTGGCGGTGCCCGCCGCCGCCTATGTGCCCTTCGTGCGCACCGGCAATCTGGTCTTCATCTCAGGCCACATCGCGCGCCGCAATGGCAAGCCCTGGGTTGGGCAATTGGGCGGCAGCATGGCCACTGAAGAGGGCCAGGCGGCCGCCCGTGCCATCGCCATCGACCTGATGGGCACCCTGCACGCGGCCGTGGGTGACCTGAACAAGGTCACCCGCATCGTCAAGGTGATGAGCCTGGTCAACAGCACACCCACCTTCACCGAGCAGCACCTGGTGACCAACGGCGCATCGGCGCTGTTCGGCGAGGTGTTCGGCGCGGCCGGGGCGCACGCGCGCAGTGCCTTCGGCGTGGCGCAGATCCCCATGGGCGCCTGCGTCGAGATCGAACTCATCGCCGAGGTGGCCTGATCTTGCGCGCCCGCCTGCTGCTGCTGGGCATGCTGGTAGCCGCCTGGGGCTCGGTGGGCTTTGCCCTGTACACGCAGCATGTGTGGGGCATGCTGCCGTGCCCCTGGTGCGTGCTGCAACGGCTGATCTTCGTGTTGATCGGCGAGGCGGCCCTGCTGGGCCTGTTGCTGGCCGGTGCCAGTGGCCGCCGAGTTGCCGGCGGGCTGGCCCTGCCGCTGGCCCTGGCCGGCATGGGAACGGCGCTGTGGCAGCACTTTGTCGCGGCCGCGTCGGCTTCTTGCAACTTGTCGATGGCCGACCGGCTGATGGGCGCCACCGGGCTGGACAGCCGGTTTCCAGAAGTCTTTGCCGCCTACGCCTCCTGTGCCGATGCCAAGGTGGATCTGGCGGGCGTGCCCTACGAGTTGTGGAGTCTGGCGCTGTTTTCGGCCCTGGCCCTGGCGGGCTGGCGCGTTCTGTCGCGGCCCCTGCCCTGAGCCGCCTGCCAGGCAACCAGAAGCCGGCAACCGGCAACCGGTGCCTGGCAACCGGCGCCCGGCAACCCTAGCGCAGCGACGCGTTGAGCTTGTCGAGTGCGCCCTTGCCGGGGCACAGATCGGATGCGCGCAGCGTATTGAGCGGTTTCTGAGTGGTGTTGAGCGCCGCGTGCAGATCACCGGCCTGCGGGTCGACATAGAGCAGGCCCGTCACCACCTCGCCCTGGGCCTGCAGGGCTTGCACCGTGTTCATGGCTGTCAGCCGGTTGGTGGGGTCATGCTCGGCGTGCAGCTTGCGCAGGCGCATCTGGCTGCCATCGTGCTGCGGCAGCAGGATCACATCGCCCGGGCCGGGCTCGGCATGGATTTCAGCCGCCAGGTCGATGAAGTCGATGCGGCTGACCGCTTCGTTGTGCTCGCGCACATGGTCGTAGCTTCGGGTGCTGCCAGCGTGGTTGTTGAAGGCCACGCAAGGGCTGATCACGTCGATGAAGGCGGCACCGCCATGGCGGATGGCCCCTTCGATCAGCGGCACCAGCTGGGCCTTGTCGCCGGAGAAACCTCGCGCCACGTAGGTGGCGCCCAGCTGCAGGGCCATGCTGACAAGATCGACCGGGTTGTCGTTGTTGACGGCGCCCTTCTTGCTTTTGCTGCCGCGGTCGGCGGTGGCACTGAACTGGCCTTTGGTCAGGCCGTACACGCCGTTGTTCTCGACGATGTAGACCATGCGCACACCGCGCCGCATCGCGTGCGCAAACTGGCCCAGGCCGATGCTGGCCGAGTCACCGTCGCCCGACACACCCAGGTACAGCAACTCGCGGTTGGCCAGGTTGGCGCCGGTCAGCACGCTGGGCATGCGGCCGTGCACAGTGTTGAAGCCGTGGCTGGCACCCAGAAAATAATCGGGCGTCTTGCTGCTGCAGCCTATGCCCGAGAGCTTGGCCACGCGGTGCGGCGCGATGTCGAGCGACCAGCAGGCCTGCACGATGGCGGCCGAGATGCTGTCGTGCCCGCAGCCGGCGCACAGGGTGCTGACTTTGCCTTCGTAGTCGCGCCGTGTGTAGCCGACCTTGTTGCGGGTCAGCGTGGGGTGGTGCAGGCTGGGTTTGGCAATGTAGGTCATTGGATTTTTTCGCGGCGGGGTGCCACCGCCAACGCATGCACGTGGTCGGTGATGGCCTTGGTGATGAAGCGCGCGGTGATGGGTGTGCCGTCGTAGTGCAGCACCTTGATCAGCCAGGCCGGGTCGATGTCCAGCTCATTGGTCAGCAGGGTGCGCATCTGGGCATCGCGGTTCTGCTCGACCACGAAGACATGGTCGTGGTTGTTGATGAACTCGCTCACACTGGGCGGAAACGGAAAGGCCCTCAGCCGCATGGCATCCACGTGGATGCCGGCGCCCGCCATGGCTTCGAGCGCTTCGTCCATGGCCGATGCAGTACTGCCGTAATACAGCACCCCCAGCCGGCTCTTGCTGGCGGCGGCCCGCACCACCGGCTGCGGCACCAGGGTGGCCGCGGTGCTGAACTTCTTGAGCAGGCGGTGCACGTTGTAGAGGTAATCGGGCCCCGCTTCTGAATACTGCGCCTGCGGATTGCGTGTGGTGCCGCGGGTGAAGTAACTGCCCTTGCTGGCATGGGTGCCCGGCAGGGTGCGCCAGGGGATGCCGTCGCCGTCCACGTCCTTGTAGCGGGCGAACTCCTTGCCCGATTCGAGCTGTTCGGCGCTCATCACCTTGCCGCGGTCGTATTCACGGCCTTCCTGCCAGACGAAGGGCTCGCACAGGCGTTGG
>JANOAQ010000606.1:0-4220 GCA_031411195.1 Burkholderiaceae bacterium
CACCATCCGCCGCGAGATCCTCGGTGGCGAGATCTTGCAGGCGCAGATGGGCGAGCGCTATGCCGAGTACTTTCCGCTCTTCATCAAGAAGGGCGTCGACGCCGAACTGCTGGACGAAAAACTGCTGCAGTTCGACCTGGCGCGTCTGGGCGCGGCGCTCGATGCCGGCCGTGACCTGCAGTTCGACTACCTCGGCCTGCAGACGCTGTTCGACCGCTACTTCCTGCACATCGAAGAGCGCCGCATCGAGATGCCGCAGGCCTTCTTCATGCGCGTTGCCATGGGCCTGGCGCTGAACGAAATCGACCGCGAAGGCCGTGCCATCGAGTTCTACAACGTGCTGTCCAGCTTCGACTTCATGAGCAGCACGCCCACGCTGTTCAACGCCGGCTCGCTGCGCAGCCAGCTGTCCAGCTGCTACCTCACCACGGTGGCCGATGACCTGGACGGCATCTACGAGGCATTGAAGGAAAACGCCCTGCTGAGCAAGTTTGCCGGCGGCTTGGGCAACGACTGGACCAATGTGCGCGCCCTGGGCAGCTACATCAAGGGCACCAATGGCAAGAGCCAGGGTGTGGTTCCCTTCCTCAAGGTGGTCAACGACACGGCAGTGGCCGTCAACCAGGGTGGCAAGCGCAAGGGCGCGGTGTGTGCCTACCTGGAAACCTGGCACCTGGACATCGAAGAGTTTCTCGAGCTTCGCAAGAACACCGGTGACGACCGTCGGCGCACGCACGACATGAACACCGCCAACTGGATCCCCGACCTGTTCATGCGCCGCGTGCTCGAAGGCGGCCAGTGGACGCTGTTCTCGCCCAGCAACTGCCCCGACCTGCACGACAAGTTTGGCGCCGACTTCGAAACGGCCTACGTGGCCTATGAGGCCAAGGCCGACCGGGGCGAGATCAAGCTGCACAAGCGCATGCCCGCCAAGGACCTGTGGCGCAGGATGTTGACCATGCTGTTCGAGACCGGCCACCCCTGGGTGACCTTCAAGGACGCCTGCAACGTGCGCTCGCCGCAGCAGCATGTCGGTGTGGTGCATTCGAGCAACCTGTGCACCGAGATCACACTGAATACCAGCGACACCGAGATCGCGGTCTGCAACCTCGGCTCGGTCAATCTGGCCCAGCACCTGAAAGACGGCGCAATCGACCAGGACAAGCTCAAGAACACGGTGCGCACGGCCATGCGCATGCTCGACAACGTCATCGACATCAACTACTACGCGGTGAAGAAGGCGCGCGACAGCAACCTGCGCCACCGCCCGGTGGGCCTGGGCCTGATGGGCTTTCAAGATGCGCTGTACCAGCTGCGCACGCCCTACGCGTCGGCCGAGGCGGTGGCGTTTGCCGACCAATCGATGGAGGCCATCTGCTACCACGCCTACTGGGCCAGCACCGAGCTGGCCGAAGAGCGCGGCCGTTACCACACCTACCGCGGCAGCCTGTGGGACCGCGGCATCCTGCCCATCGATTCGCTCGACCTGCTGGCCCAGGCCCGCGGCGGCTATGTCGAAGTGGATCGCTCGGTGACGATGGATTGGGACGCGCTGCGCAGCCGCATCGCCAGCCACGGCATGCGCAACAGCAACTGCGTGGCCATTGCGCCTACCGCCACCATCAGCAACATCATCGGTGTGGATGCGTCCATCGAGCCGTGCTTCGGCAACCTGTCGGTCAAGAGCAATTTGTCGGGTGAGTTCACCATCGTCAACGAGTACCTGGTGCGCGACCTCAAGCGCCTGGGTCTGTGGGACGACGTGATGGTGATGGACCTCAAGCACTTCGACGGCAGCCTGCGCCGGATCGATCGTGTGCCCGAAGACATCAAGGCCCTGTATGCCACCGCCTTCGAGGTGGATGCGCAGTGGTTGGTGGAGGCAGCAGCCCGTCGCCAGAAGTGGATCGACCAGGCGCAGAGCCTGAACATCTACATGGCCGGTGCGTCGGGCAAGAAGCTCGACGACTTCTACAAGCTGGCCTGGTTGCGTGGCTTGAAGACCACCTACTACCTGAGCACCATGGGCGCCACTGCCGCTGAAAAATCGACCGTGGCAGCCGGTGCGATGAATGCGGTCTCCAGCAGCATGGGCGGCGGCATCGGCATGGGGGGCGCGATGTCGGCCATGGACATGGCGGCAGCGCAAGCCCAATCCGCAATCGACGCGACTCCGGCCAGCGACATCAAGTTCTGCTCGATCGACAACCCCGACTGCGAAGCCTGTCAGTGACCACGAACCACACCTGCACTTCGACGATGCAAGACCACCACAACGTGATCGTTTGCGTGTCAAGAAGTGCTTGGTGTTTGAACACAACACTCTGATAATTCAGAACCATAGGAAGCACACACATGCTGGTCTGGGAAGACGAAGTCAAGCTCCCGTCATCGACACCTTCGAGCAACGCTGCAATGCCTTCAAAGGGCTTGGCGCCAGCGCTGACCACGGCCTCGGCGCCCTTGCTATCTGGGCAAGCTGTCACCCAGCTCCAGCCCGCTGTTTCGGCAGGTGCATTGGCCCCCGCAATGGTGGCCGCAGCTGCAGCCAAGACGATGACCGTGGCCGCGCAGCAATTGGTTCAGCCTGTGGCCGCACGTCGTGTCAATGTGGCCGAGAAGCGCATCATCAACGGCCAGACCGATGTCAACCAGTTGGTGCCCTTCAAGTACAAGTGGGCCTGGGACAAGTACCTTGCGACCTGCGCCAACCACTGGATGCCGCAAGAGGTCAACATGTCGCGCGACATCGCGACCTGGAAGGACCCCAACGGCCTGACCGAAGACGAGCGCCGCATCATCAAGCGCAACCTCGGCTTCTTCGTCACCGCCGACTCGCTGGCCGCCAACAACATCGTGCTGGGCACTTATCGCCACATCACGGCGCCTGAATGTCGTCAGTTCATGCTGCGTCAGGCCTTTGAAGAAGCGATCCACACGCACGCTTACCAGTACATCGTGGAGTCGCTGGGTCTGGACGAGTCGGAGATCTTCAACGCTTACAACGAGGTGCCGTCGATCCGCGACAAGGACCAGTTTCTGATCCCGTTCATCAACGCGATCATGGACCCCAACTTCAAGACCGGCACCCTTGAGAACGACCAGACACTGCTGCGGTCGCTCATCGTGTTTGCCTGCCTGATGGAAGGCATGTTCTTCTACGTCGGCTTCACGCAGATCCTGGCCATGGGCCGTCAGAACAAGATGACGGGTGCGGCCGAGCAGTACCAGTACATCCTGCGCGATGAATCCATGCACTGCAACTTCGGGATCGACCTGATCAACCAGATCAAGAACGAGAACCCGCAACTGTGGACGGCAGCCTTCAAGGCCGAGATCAAGGCCTTGTTCATCCAGGCCGTCGAGCTGGAATACCGCTACGCCGAAGACACCATGCCGCGCGGCGTGCTGGGTCTGAACGCATCCATGTTCAAGGGCTACCTGCGCTACATCGCCAACCGGCGCGCCACGCAGATCGGCCTGGAGGCGCTCTTCCCGAACGAAGAAAACCCGTTCCCCTGGATGAGCGAAATGATCGACTTGAAGAAGGAGAGAAACTTCTTTGAAACCCGCGTCATCGAGTACCAATCCGGTGGCGCTTTGAGCTGGGATTGAGCTGCAAGGCACTTTGCAGTGCCTCCAGACACTTCCGAAGGCAGATTGAAATCCTGGCGATGGTCATGTCCCCCGAAGAGGCGGACCAGCCCTCGTCGCCCCCGTTCATCGGGTTGTCGTGTACACCCAAAAGGGTCACCACTGCGGCGTGATGAATCGCTTTGCCGCTCGATCGGCTGAGCGTCTTTTTGCAACTTGATCAAGGAGATTGTCATGGCAACTGCGAAGAAGGCCGCTCCGGCCGCAAAACCAATGGTGAAGAAGGCTGCCCCGAAGAAGGCGGCTCCGGCAAAGAAGGCGGCGCCTGCCAAGAAGGCTGCCCCGGCGAAAAAGGCTGCTGCCCCGAAAAAGGCGGCGCCTGCCAAGAAGGCTGCACCGGCCAAGAAGGCGGCAGTCAAGAAGGCTGCACCGGCCAAGAAGGCGGCAGTCAAGAAGGCTGCACCGGCCAAGAAGGCTGCAGTGAAGAAGGCTGCGCCGGCCAAGAAGGCGGCAGTCAAGAAGGCCGCACCGGCCAAGAAGGCTGCGGCCAAGAAGGCGCCAGCCAAGAAGGCTGCCGCCAAGAAGGCGCCTGCTACCCCGGCTGCCCCTGCGCCTGCGGCGCCTGC
>JANOAQ010000607.1:0-16067 GCA_031411195.1 Burkholderiaceae bacterium
AAGTACGTGCCGCGCAGCGAGCCGCCATCGGGCACCACAGGGGGCAAGCGGGTCTATGTTGACCGGGTCGAATGGAACCTGGCCTTGCGAGACGCGCAAGCGCAGGTGAACGCACTGCAGAAGGGTGAAGTCGATGTGATCGAGGCCCTGGGCTTTGACCACTACGAGACGGTCAAGGCCGACACTAATCTGCTGATGCCCAAGTACGCCACCTATGGCCTGCAGTACATGGCGCGCTTCAACCACCTGCACAAGCCCTTTGACAATGTCAAGGTTCGCCAGGCCGCCTTGGCTGCCATGACGCAGGAGCCTTTCCTGCGCGCCCAGGTGGGCGTGAAAGAGCTGTACAAGAGCTGTGCCAGCATGTTCGTCTGCGGCACGCCCTACGGCACCACTGTTGGCAGCGATGTGCAGGCCAAGGGCAATATGAAGAAGGCGCAAGAGCTGCTCAAGGCCAGCGGCTACGACGGCACGCCCATCGTCATCATGAAGCCCACCGACCTGGCCAGCATCCAGAAGTTGCCCGACGTCGCCGCCCAGCTGCTGCGCCAGGCCGGCTTCAAGGTTGACCTGCAGGCCATGGACTGGCAGACCCTGGTGGGCCGGCGCGCCAAGAAGGACGCACCCGACAAGGGCGGCTGGCACATGTTCCTCACCGCTTGGCAGACCTTCGACGTGTGGAGCCCCATCGCCAATCCGACGATGGACACGCGCGGTGAAAAGTCAGGCTGGTTCGGTTGGGCTTCGGACGACAAGATGATCACCTTGCGCAACGAGTTCATGCGTGCCACCGATGAGGCCACCAAGAAAAAGCTGGCCGAGCAACTGCATGTGCGTGCATTCGAAGTGGGCACCCATGTGCCGCTGGGTGAATACATGCAGCCGATGGCCGCGGGCAAGAACATCAGCGGCTTCTTCGTCACCAACGGCAATATCTACTGGAACCTGAAGAAGAACTGACCTGTCTGACCGAGCAGGCGGCCTTGCGCAGGCCTGTTCGTCTGGCCAGGGCTCTTTCCGGACAAGGCGCCATCCGATGCTCAATTTCCTGTTTCGACGCCTGTTGTCCACGCTGCCCGTGCTGATCGTCGTGTCGGTGCTGGTATTCCTGATGCTGCGGCTCACGCCAGGTGATCCGGCGGCAGTGCTGGCGGGTGACGCGGCCAGCACCGAGCAGATCGCCAAGATCCGCACCAACCTGGGCCTTGACCGGTCAATTCCGGAGCAGTTTTTCATCTGGGCCGGCCACCTGATCACCGGTGATCTGGGTGAAAGCTACTACTACAAGACGCAGGTCACCACCCTCATTGCCCAGCGGCTGGAGCCCACCGTCTCGCTGGCGGTGGTCACCATCACGCTGGCCGTACTGATCGCCGTGCCACTGGGCGTGTTGGCCGCCTGGCGCTTTGGCGGCTGGCTCGACAAGGGCCTGATGGCGTTCTCGGTGATGGGTTTTTCGGTGCCGGTATTCGTCAGTGCCTACGCACTGATCTGGCTGGTCTCGCTCAAGCTGGGCTGGCTGCCGGTGCAGGGCTACAAACGCATTGCCGATGGCGTGGGGCCCTGGGCCTACCACCTGACGCTGCCGGCCATCACGCTGAGCCTGATCTACATCGCGCTGATCGCCCGGGTCACGCGCGCGTCGGTGCTCGAAACCTTGGGTGAAGACTACATCCGCACTGCCCGCGCCAAGGGCCTGCCCGAGGCGACGGTGCTGATGCGCCATGCGCTGGCCAATGCGGCGGTGCCGATCGCCACCGTCATCGGCATCGGCATTGCGCTGCTGATCGGCGGTGTCGTGGTCACTGAATCGGTCTACGCCATTCCCGGCCTGGGTCGGCTGACGGTGGACGCGGTGCTGGCACGCGATTTCCCCACCATCCAGGGCGTCATCCTGCTGTTCTCCTTCGTCTATGTGCTGGTCAACTTGCTGGTCGACTTGTCCTACGTCTTTTTCGATCCGCGCATCAGGTATTGAAGGTATTGACCCACCCCCGCAGCGCCTTCGGCGCTCCCCCTCAAGGGGGCGCCGCCAGCAGCCCGGCCAAGCCGGCTCTGCGGCGTCCACTTGCTGAGACCCCACTGCCCATATGGATGCAAAAACGCTAGAGGCACTCTCGGTTGAATCGGCCACCGTGGTGGTGCAGCTCAGCGCCTGGCAGCGCGTGCGGCGCAATGTGTCGGTGCGCATCGGCGGCAGCGTGATGCTGTTGCTACTGCTCATCGCCCTGGCCGCGCCCTGGCTGGGCACGGTCGATCCCTCGTTGTTCGACCCGGCCAGCCGCGACCTGGTGCCCGGCAAGATGGGCGAGATCACCACGCTCGAAGGTGAGCAACTGAAGCACCGCTTCCTGATGGGCAGCGACAGCTTCGGACGCGACATCTACAGCCGCGTGATCTACGGCACCCAGGTGTCGCTGATCGTGGGGTTGTTCACGGCGCTGGTGGCGCTGGCGATCGGCATCACCCTGGGCCTGCTGGCGGGCTTCTTGCGCTGGCTCGATGGCCCGCTGATGCGGGTGATGGACGGCCTGATGGCCATCCCCGCCATCCTGATCGCCATCGCGCTGGTGGCCATGTGGCGCGGCAGCCTCAGCACGGTGGTGATCGCCATCGCCATCCCCGAGATCCCGCGCGTCACCCGCCTGGTGCGCTCGCTGGTGCTCACCATCCGCGAAGAGCCCTATGTGGAGGCCGCCATCTCGCTGGGCACGCCCACCTGGAAGATCATGCTGCGCCACATCCTGCCCAACTGCGTGGCGCCGCTGGTGGTGCAGGGCACCTTCATCTGCGCGGCCGGCATCCTGACCGAAGCGGCACTGTCCTTCCTGGGCGTGGGCCTGCCACCGGACATCCCCACCTGGGGCAATGTGATGGCCGAAGGCCGCGCCCAGTTCAACGAGTACCCGCACAACATCTTCTTCCCCGGCATCTTCCTGGCGTTCACGGTGCTTGCGGTCAACATCCTGGGTGACGGGCTGCGTGACACGCTCGACCCCAAGATGGCGAAACGGGGCTGAGCATGAGCGATCAAGCCCTTATCCTGGAGGTCCGAGACCTCACCATCGCGCTGCCTTCGGGTGGCGACCGCGCCACCGCCGTGCGCAACGTCAGCTTCACGGTCGGCCGGGGCGAGATCGTCTGCCTGGTGGGTGAATCGGGCTCGGGCAAGAGCGTCATCGCGCAAAGCGTGATGGGCCTGCTGCCCAAGAGCCTGCCGGTGCTGTCGGGCCAGATCCTGCTGCAGGGCGAAGACATCACCCACGCGCCGCTCAGCCGCCTTCGCGAGCTGCGCGCCACGCGCATGAGCATGATCTTCCAGGAGCCGATGACGGCCCTGAACCCGGTGATGACCTGCGGCGACCAGATCGACGAGGTGCTCAGCCAGCACACCCAGCTCTCGGCCGCCGAGCGGCGCGAGAAGGTGCTGGGCATCGTGCGCGAGGTGCTGCTGCCCGACCCCGAGCGCATGGTGGCCAGCTACCCGCACCAGCTGTCGGGCGGCCAGCGCCAGCGCATCATGATCGCGATGGCCCTGGTGCTCGACCCGGTGCTGCTGATCGCCGACGAACCCACCACCGCGCTGGATGTCACCACCCAGGCGCAAATCCTCAAGCTGGTGCTCGATCTGCAGCACCGCCATGGGGCGGGCGTGCTGTTCATCACCCACGATTTCGGGGTGGTGGCCGAGGTAGCGCACCGGGTGGCGGTGCTGCGCCTGGGCGACATGGTGGAGGTGGGCCTCAAGCACGACGTGCTGCAGCGCCCCCGGCACGCCTACACCCGCATGCTGATGGCGGCGGTGCCCACCTTGCACCTCAAAGAGCGCGCCAACGACCCCACGGCGCCTGTGGTGTTGCGGGTCTCGGGCCTGGAAAAGACCTACCTTGACAAGCGCTGGTTCGGTGCCACCCGCAAGGTGCACGCGGCCAAGGCGGTCAACTTCGAGATCCGCCGGGGCCAGACCCTGGGCATCGTGGGTGAATCAGGCTCGGGCAAAAGCACCGTGGCGCGCTGCATCGTGCGCCTGATCGACCCCAGCGGCGGCAGCGTGCTGCTGGGCGGCGACCGCCCCGGCGAAGCCGCCGAAGACATCGCCATGATGTCCGCCAGCCAGTTGCGCCCGCTGCGCCGGCGGGTGCAGATCGTGTTTCAAGACCCCTACCGATCGCTCAACCCGCGCCGCACCGTGGCCCAGGCCATGGTCGAGGGCCCCATGAACTACGGCCTCGGTCAAGCCGAAGCGATGCAGCGCGCCTGCGGCCTGCTGGCCCTGGTGCGCATGGACGACAGTGCGCTCGACCGCTACCCGCACCAGTTTTCGGGCGGCCAGCGCCAGCGCATCTGTATCGCCCGCGCGCTGATGATGGAGCCTGAGCTGCTGGTGGCCGACGAGGCCGTGAGCGCACTGGATGTGTCGGTGCAGGCCCAGGTGCTGCAGCTGTTCGAAGAAATCCGCAGCCGGCTCAACCTGGCCATGCTGTTCATCACGCACGACCTGCGCGTGGCCAGCCAGGTCTGTGACCATCTGGCGGTGATGAGCCAGGGCGAGGTGGTCGAGTACGGCCCGGCCCACCGGGTGTTTGGCGATCCGCAACATGCCTATACCCGGGCATTGTTCGCGGCGGCGCCGGGCCGGGATTTTGCTTTTGGCGCCTGAATCGACTTCTCCCGCCTAGGCAGCCGACCGGCCATGCGCCAGACTTGCGGACAGGGCCTGCACCCGCGCAGCCCGGCATTGCGGTTCACCAGAACGCCCGGCGATTGAACGACCAGACCTCACCCTTCTCGTTGCTGCAGGCCGACCCGCTGGCCGATGACGCGGTGGTGCGCGCCACCTTTGATTCAGCGCCCGACGGCATCGTGGTCGTCTCGCTGGACGGCCGGCTGCTGGCCTACAACGCGCGGTTTTTGGCGCTGTGGAACTTTCCGCCCGACATGCTGGCGCGCCGGGATGCGGACGAAATGCGCCTGCACACCTCGCGGCAGATGAAAGATCCGCAGGCCTACCTGGACAGCCTGCCCGCCTTGGCCTCGACCCGCCGCGCGCAGGTCTACGACGAGCTGGCCCTGGCCGACGGCCGCATTCTCGAGCGCCATGTGGCACCCGTGCCTTTGCCCGATGGCAGTGGCGGCCTGGTGGTGCGTTGGCGCGACATCACCGCCCGCCGCCTGGCCGAAGACGCCTTGATCCGGTCCCGGGCGCGCAAGACGGCGTTGTTTCAGCATGCGCTCAACGCCATCTTGCTGGCCGACGACAACGGCCATTACCTGGATGCCAACCCTGCCGCCTGCGGCCTGCTGGGTTACACGCTGGCTGAACTGGTCGGCATGCCCGTGGCCGATGTGGTGGTGGCTGGCAGCGCCGAGGTCGACGCCGCGTGGGCCGATTTTCTGAAAGAGGGCAGTTCGCGGGGGCGTGTCGAGCTGCGCCACCGGGATGGCCATGTCATCGTCGCGCAGTTCAACGCCGTCGCCCAGATGCTGCCGGGTGTCAACCTGTCCATCCTCTCGGATGTAACCGACGAAGTGCGCAACCAGCAGCGCCAGCAGGAGCTGACGGCCCTGCTCGATCTGGCCATGATGGATGCCGACCTGGTGTTCTGGGATGCCGACCTGCGCACCGGCCGCATGGGCTCGGTCAATGGCCATTGGCACACCATGCTGGGCTACACCGCGGCCGAGATTCCTGACACCCTGGATGCCTGGGACGACCTGGTGCATCCTGACGATGCGCAAGCACGCCAGGCAGCCTGGGAGGCGCATGTGCAAGGCCTCACGCCAACGATGGAAACCGAGTTCCGTATCCGCCACAAGCAAGGGCATTGGGTGTGGATGCACTCCCGAGGCCGGGTGGTCGAGCGCGGCGCCGAAGGGCAGCCCTTGCGCGTGGTGGGCCTGCGCATGAACATCAGCCGCCGCAAAGAGTTCGAACAGCGCCTGGAGGTATTGGCCCACACCGACCCGCTGACGGGTGTGTGCAACCGCCGACGCTTTCTGGAGCTGGCCGACGATGAACTCAGCCGTGCGTTGCGCCATGGCCAGCCCGTGGCTCTGCTGATGATGGACCTGGACCACTTCAAGGCCATCAATGACCGCTTCGGCCACGCCGGCGGCGACAGCGTGCTGCGGGCCTTTGTCGACAGTGCCATGGGCGCCATGCGCCAGGGCGATGTGCTGGCCCGGGTGGGCGGCGAAGAGTTTGCCGCCCTGCTGCCGCAGACCAGCCGGGACGGCGCCCTGGTGCTGGCCCAGCGGCTGCTGCAACAGGTGCGTGATCTGCAGGTGCTGCTCGACGGCCAGGCCGTGCACATCACGGTGAGCATCGGCGTGGCGCTACGGCCGATGGTGGGGCCGGGTGCGCCGGGCGCATCGGCTTCGATCGACCATTTGATGGCTGCGGCCGACCATGCGCTCTACCAGGCCAAGACAGCGGGCCGCGACCGGGTGTATGTCGCCGACGAGCCGGTTTGATCGGCCTTGGGCCCGGGTGATACTGGTTGCCGTCTTCAACCCCGCCGCCTGCACCCGCCCATGCCCCGCATCCTGATCGCTGGCTACCAGCACGAAACCAATACCTTCGCCCCCAGCCTGGCCGACTGGGCCGCCTTCACGCGCGGAGATTCGTTCCCCGCCTTCGTGCAGGGCGCGGCGATGCAGGCCCAGCTCACCGGCGTCAAC
The DNA here is from genome assembly GCA_031411195.1 of Burkholderiaceae bacterium. GTDB lineage: Bacteria > Pseudomonadota > Gammaproteobacteria > Burkholderiales > Burkholderiaceae_C > Pseudaquabacterium. The sequence continues at coordinate 6,682 of JANOAQ010000607.1, forward strand.
ATCCCCATTGGCGGCTTCATCGATGCCGCCAAGCGCCAGGGCTGGCAATTGCTGCCCTCGTGCTGGGCCGGTGCCATACCGTCGAGCTTTGTCACGCGCGATGCCTTCGAGCGCATTGCCGACACCCTTTGCGCCGATGTGCAGGCCGCCCGCGCCGGCGGGCTGGACGGCATCTACCTCGATCTGCACGGCGCGGCCGTGGCCGAGCATGCCGCCGACAGCGAAGGTGAACTGCTGGGCCGCCTGCGCGCCATCGTCGGGCCCGAGGTGCCGATCGTGGCCAGTCTCGACCTGCATGCCAATGTGACCCACCGCATGCTGCGCGAGGCCGACGCACTGGTCAGCTACCGCACCTACCCGCATGTGGACATGGCCGACACCGGTGAACTGGCCGCCCAGTTGCTGGCCCGCCGACTGAAAGCCGGCCAGCGTGAGCCGCTACACGCCCGGCGCCTGCCCTATCTGATCCCGCTGAACGCGCAGAGCACCTGGCTGCAGCCCGCCCAGGGCCTGTACGAAGCCCTGGCCGAGTTGGACAAGCGCTACGGCACGGTGCTGAGCTTTTGCATGGGTTTTCCGGCCAGTGATTTCGACGAATGTGCGCCGATGGTGTGGGGCCACGGTGAACAAGCCCAGGCGGCCGTGGAAGCGCTGTATGCCCTGGTGGCCGAGCCCACCCAGTGGCAAATGGATATCCTGTCCGCGCGCGAAGCGGTGATCCAGGCGCTGGCACTGGCCGAGCGTGCCGGCAAGCCGGTGGTCATCGCCGACACGCAAGACAACCCCGGCGCCGGCGGCGACAGCAATACCACCGGCATGCTGCATGCGCTGCTGGGCCAGGGCGCGGGCAAGCGCTACCCGGGCCAGGTGGCGCTGGGCCTGGTGTACGACGCGGCCGCCGGCCGTGCGGCGCTGGCCGCCGGTGTAGGCGCCGAGATCGAGCTGGCCCTGGGCACGGCGGTGCCCACCTTCACCGGCCAGTTGAGCGATGCGCCGGTGCGCGGGCGCTTCAAGGTGCTGGCGGTCAGCGACGGGCGGGTCACGCTCAAGGGCCCGATGATGCGGGGCCTGAGCGTCAACCTGGGCCCCAGCGCCTGTCTGGAGATCGAAGGCGTGCGCGTGGCCGTGGTCAGCGGCAAGAAGCAGTTGCTCGACCGCGAACTGCTGCGCATGGTGGGCATCGTGGCCGAGCAGATGCGCATCATCGTGGTCAAGAGCAGCAACCACTTCCGCGCCGACTTCCAGCCTATCGCCAGCCAGGTGCTGGTGGCCAAGGCGGCCGGGCCCATGGCCGCCGACCCGGCCGACTTGCCTTGGAAAAACCTGCCGACCAGCACCCGCCTGCGGCCCTGAGGGCAGGAGCCCGTCTACTGCGGCCCGACCACGCCCGGGCTGATCCACTGCCGCCACACCTGCGGCGCCGGGCCGTTGCAGGGCGCCAGTGCGGCTTCGAGCGCCGCCGTGTCGGTACCCCGGGCCAGCAGCACCTCGGCCAGCGGGCCGTCGTTCAGGGTGTACCAGGCACCCAGCCTGCCAGCATCGATCAGGGCCTGTAGGCAGGCCTGGCGCGGGCCGGCGGCGTGGTCGGGCACCGGGCGGGGCAGCAGAGCGATGCGCACTTCTTCGACCCGGCTGGCGTCGATACCGGTGATGTGCAGGGGCCGGCGCGCCGTGGCCGGCACGGCGTTGAGCGTCATGTAGCCCTCGCGCACGTAGTCGTCGGCCTGGAAATAGGCTTGCAGGTCGGGCAGGCTCTTGGCGCGTACCACCACGATGCCGCGTTTGAGCCGGGCCGGGTCGGCCATCGGGCCGGCGGCCTGCAGCTGACCGAGCGAGAACAGGCGCTTGAAGTTGTCGATGTGGCCACGCTGCATGGCCTGCAGTGCCGGCGGGTCGGCCGGCGGTGGCCGGCCGGTTTCAAGAAAGATGAACCAGCTCGGGGCGTCGATGGGCGCATTGGGCGGCGGCCCATCGGCAGCCAGGCTGGTACCGGCCAGGCCAGCGGCGGCCAGGCCTGCGGCGGCCAGCTTGAAGGCCGCCAGCGCAAGGGCCGCCGGCTTTCTGGCCGCCAGCCCGGCCTTCAAGCCGCCGCCTCAGCGGCCTCGGCCACGCTGGCTACCTCGGCCAGACGCATGCCCAGGCCCACCGGCGTCATCGTGAAGGACAGGTGCTCACGCGGCGGTTGGCCGTCTGGCGTGCCCACATGCTGGATGTCGAAGCAGCCCAGCAGCACGGCCATGGCCATCTTCATCTCCAGCAGGGCCAGGTAGCGGCCGGGGCAGATGCGCGGGCCGGCGCCAAAGGGCATCGAGATGCGCTTGGCCGAATTGGCCACCTGGGCGGCGCCGCCTTCGCCACCCAGCCAGCGGTCGGGGTTGAAACTGGCCGCCTGGGGCACATGCTGCTCGCTCACCGCATCGCGCCGCAGCAGGCCGAAGACCACGGTGCCCGCCGGGATCTGCACGCCGCCCAGTTCGGTGTCGCGCAGGGCCTGCAGCGGCATCATCGGCGCCACGGGTTTGAGGCGCATGGTCTCGTGGCAGCAAGCCTCGATGAAGTCGAGTTGCCCCATCTGTTCCATCGTGGGCGCCAGGTTGCCGGTGCCGCACACACGGCGCACTTCATCGGTGGCGCGGGCCAGCGTGGCCGGGTTGCACCACAGCAGGTGCACCATCCAGGCGATGGTATTGGCGGTGGTGTCCTCGCCGGCCAGCAGCATGGTCAGCACATTGCCGGCCACCTGGCGGTCGTCGATGCCGCTGCCCGGCTCGTCAGCGGCCAGGATCATCACCTCCAGCAGGTTGGGCGGCTCGGCACGGCGCTGGGGGTCGGCCTGCAGGCGGGCGCGTGCCTGGGTGATGAAGCCCTCGATGGCGGCGTTCACCGCCACCAGGCTTTGCTCCAGCGCGCGGTCGGCGCTCGACTTCATCCAGCGCCACACCGGCACCGGCGCCAGGATGCGCCGGGCGATCGCCGGAAAAATGTGGTCGAGGTGGCGCTGGATCACGTTGTCGTCGGATTCGAGCGTATTCACCTCGGCGCCAAAGGCCAGGCCGGCGATGGTGTCGACGGTGTAGCGCATCAAGTCGGCCTGCAGGTCGATGCTCTGCCCGGACTGCGCCGCCCGCTGCCAGCGCCCGGCCAGCCGCTGGGCCACGCCCTGCAGGGCCGGAAAGTAGTGCCGCACATGCGCCGGGTCGAAGCCGGCCATCACCATGCGGCGCTGCTGGCGCCAGGTGTCGCCGTTGGCACTGAACACGCCGGTCGGCAAGCCCATTTCCTGGGTGATCTGGAGCAGGCGCGCCGTCCGGCGAAAGCCCTCGGGCCGGTCGCGCATCATCGTGGCCACCACGGCATGGTCGCCAAACACCACCGCCGGCTGCTTGCCCAGCTGCAGGCGGTAGGCCGGGCCGTACTGCGCGCACCATTCTTCGAGCTGCAGGTGCAGGCGGTTGGCCTCGAACTGCAGCAGGTTGCCCACGATGGGCAGGGCGCGCGGCCCGGGCAGGTCGCGCAGTTGGCGAAGGGGCGCTGGCGCAGGGGCGGTGGTCGTCGTCAACGGCGGCTCCAAAAGGGGAATGTGGCTCGGCCAAGGGTTGACCGCGCTCGGGCCCCGCAGCGTACCAGCGGGCAGGCAAGCCGCAGGCTGCGGACATCCCCAGGTGGATGCCGATTGCGAACCGTTTTGGGCACTCCAAGAATGCGCCTGACCGACTTCAAGGAACCCCGTTGTCCGGCCGTGCCGGCGTGGCCACTGCCAACATCTTGAACAACCCGGCGCGCTACCGCAGCCCCAACTCAAGCGCCGAGTTCAGCGTAGACAAGGCCAATGTGGTGCTGGAAGTCGCCGGCTGGAAGCGCTGGCCGGATGGTGCGCGCGAAAAGGGCGGCAGGAAGCTGAAGTTGGTCTTCCAGGCCTCGGTCAACTGCCTGCGCCAGAAGGTACAGGCCATCCTCAAGCAGGCCCGCCAGAAGGCGGGCATCGCGCTGGCGCTGAAGGCCGTGACGCCCTTGGTCTTTTTCTCATCCAGTGGCCCGACGGAGCCGGTTCTACGGCGTCTACTTGGTTTCTGCGTTTGCTGGCAATTGACGGAGGGTGCGCACCGGCGACAGTACGATCACCGCCAACTGCACACAGAAGCCCACCAGCGCCAGCACCAGGCAGGCGCCAGCGCCAAAGTGGGCGCCGACCAGGCCGCCCAGCGCGGCGCCCACCGGCCGCGCACCCATGTTGACGGTGAGAAAGATCGACGACACCCGGCCCAGCATGGCCTGGGGCGTGACCGTCTGGCGCAGGGTGACCGAGCTGATGGTCCACAGGATGGGCCCCACCCCGAACAGGAAGAAGCTCAAGCCCGCCAATGCGCCGCTGGGCCACAGCAGTGTGGCCACCATGGTCGCCATGGCCAGCACCGAGAACACGGGGCCCACCACCACCACGGTGCCGAAGGGCAGTGCGCGCAGGATGCGCGGCGCGGCCAGGGCGCCGGTCACCATGCCGGCGCCGTAGGTGGCCAGGGTCAGGCCCACCGCCTGCGCGCCCAGGCCCAGGGCCTTCATCGCATAGGGCACGTAGGCGGCCTGGAAGACGAACCACGACAGGTTCCAGGCCACGGCGGTCAGCAGCACCGGTCGCAGCAGCGGGTGCCGCCAGACCAGCGCCGCGCCCTCGCGCAACTCGACCAATGGGTGGCGCGGGGGTGCGGGTGCGCGCACGGGCTCAGGCAGGCGCAGCAGCAGCAACACGGCCAGCACCGACAACACCGTGGCCACGACGAAGGCCATCGACGCACCCGACCAAGACACCAGCGCGCCGGCCAGCGCCGGGCCGGCGGCAAAGGCGGCGCTGCGGGCCAGTTCGAGCCGGCTGTTGGCGGCGCCCAGCTGCTCTCGCGGCACGAGTGCAGGCACCAGCGCGGGTGCAGCCACGCTGAAGCCCACCGTGCCCGACGCGCCGATGAAGCCCAGCAGCGCCAGCAAGGCCAGCGTGAGTTGGCCGGTGGCGGTGGCCACCAGCAGGCCGGCCAAGGACAAGGCCCGCAGCGCTTCGGACAGCACCATCAGGCCGCGCCGCGACTGGCGGTCGGCCAGCAGGCCCAGCGGGATGGACAACAGCAGGAAGGGCAGGCTCTGCGCGGTGTTGAGCAAGCCGATCTCGCCCGGCCCGGCGTTCAGCGCCATCACGGCCACGATGGGCACCGCTGCCAGGCTGACCTGCTCGGCGGCCTGGGCGGCCAGGTTGGCGCCGGCCAGCGGCATGAAGGAACGGGGCAGGGCAGAAGTCATCGGGTCCAGGGTGGTTTCAAAGGCAGGGCGCTGCGCGGAGTCTGCAGCGCGCGGCGCATCATGCGTCGGGCCGTGGCCGGGCACTGGCCGAAATCGGACCTGTGGTCGGGCTTGTACCGGCTCGGCCGGCGCGGCCCCGTACTGGCCCGGCCGGCCTGGCCTTGTACCGGCCCGACCGGCCCGGCCTTGTCGCCTGGGGCACTGCCGGGGCGCAGCGGGCATGCCAGCATGGCGCCATGCCTTGTCTGCAGCGCGCCCCGGCGCCACCCGTGCCATGCGCCCCGCGTTGATCCCCCCCGTGCTGGCCATCGCCTGGGGCCTGAACTGGCCGGCGGTCAAGACCATGCTCAGCGTGCTGTCGCCCTTCAGCGCACGGGCCCTGGGCCTGGGGCTGGGGGTGGTGCTGCTGTTCGGCCTGGCCGTCGTGCGCCGCATGCCCTTGTGGCCCCAGCGTGCGGCCTGGCCGGCGGTGCTGATCGGTGGGTTTCTCACCGTGGCCGTGTTCAACATGTGCACCGCGTTTGCGCAGCTGACCACCAGCACCTCGCGCGCGGCGGTGCTGACCTTCACCATGCCGATGATGTCGGCGGCGCTGGCCTGGTGGGTGCTGGGCGAGCGGCCCGACCGCCGCAGCCTGCTGGCCCTGGGCCTGGGCGCGCTGGGCGTGGCCGTGCTGGCCGTGCCGGTGCTGCAGGGCCTGGCCTCGCCATTGCCGCACGCTTCGGGCTGGGGGGTGTTGTTTCCGCTGGGCGCCGCCCTGGCCTGGGCCTTGGGCACGGTGGCCACCAAGCGCTGGCCGCCGCCCGGCGAGCGCATCGTGCTCACCGCCTGGCAACTGGGCCTGGGCGCGGCCTGCGCCACCGTGGCCGCGCTGATCAGCGGCGAGCACCTGCCGCAGGTGTGGCCAGCGCGTGTGCTGGTGGCCCTGGCCTGGCATGTGCTGATCGCCACAGCGGTGGCCTATGTGCTGTGGTACCGGCTGCTGGAATCGGCCAGCGCCACGGTGTCGTCGCTGACCACATTGGCGGTGCCGGTGGTGGGGGTGCTGGGGGCGATGGTGCTGGTGGGTGAGCGACCCAGCGGCACCGATTGGCTGGGCTTTGCACTGGTGATGGCCGGCGCCGCGATGGTGGTGTTGCAAGTCGGCCCACCGCGCCAGGCAGCGGGTGAACCCGGGCATCCTGCAGTGCCGGACCTGCCCGGCGCTGTGCCCAGTGATCCAGAGGTTGCGGCGAGGGGCGACCGGCCCTGACGACGCCGCCACTGGGCTGCCCTGGGGGCGGTGGGCCGTCTCCCTGAGAATCAACGCCTGGATCGAACGGGCGTGGTGATGGCAAAGCGCAGGACGCGGTGGGTGGTTGGCCCCGAGGGGCTCCGGCCGCGCCATGGCGGCCGGGTGCGCCGGCCCCGCGTCCGCAGCCCGGTACGCGCCTGCCGGGTGGTGCGGCCTTGAATCCCCCCGAGCCGGCCGATTCGACGCCCGAGTCGCGTTTGGCCGAATCGCGATCACCCGAGCCGCGATCACCCGAGCCGCGATTGCCCGAGTCGCCTTCGGCCGAGTCGCGATTGCCCGAGCCCGGCGCGCCCGAGCCCGACGCCCCAGGGCCCGAGCCACTGCTGTTGCCGCTGAGCGATGTCGTCGATCTGCCCGTGCCCGTACCTGCGCCGATGCCCGCACCCGCGCCCGTCCCCGTGCCGCTATTGCGTGACCGTCGCCCCCTGCGCGGCGCAGTGGTGGTGTCGCTGCTGGCCCATGCGCTGCTGCTGGGCCTGACCTTCGGGGGTGGTGGGCCGGGATTGCCGGGCTTCGACTTTCCTTGGGAAAAACGGCGCGCGCAAGTGCCCGATCTGCAGGCGGTGCCCGCGCCTGCCTCCATGCCCGAGGGCGTGGCGCCGGGGGTGGCGCCGGCGGTGGGGCCGGCCATTGCCGCCACGCCGGCTGCACGGCCGAGCCCGGCGGCATCCGCCCCGGTCAGCATCCTGACCGTGACGCTGGCCGAGCCGCGCGAACCGCAGCTGCCTCGGCCCGAAGAAGTGAACCTGGCACCGCCACCCCGGCCAGTGCCCAAGCCCCAGCCCGTGCCGGCGCCCGAACCCAAGGCCCAGGCCCAGCCCCAGCCCCAGCCCCAGCCCCAGCCCCAGCCCCAAGCCCAAGCCCAAGCCCAAGCCCAGGCCCAGGCCCAGGCCCAGGCCCAGGCCCAGGCCCAGACCCAGACCCAGACCCAGACCCAGACCAAGCCTGGCGCAGCCGACCCCCGGGCCTCCTCCGACCCGCCACTGCCGGCCGATCAACCGCGTGCGGTGCCGCCCCCGCTTTTGCCCATGCCCGCCGTGATTGCCCTGGATGCGTCGGCCGACACCACGCTGGTGGTGCCGGCCGTGCCCGTGCTGCCTGCGCCCAGCTTCGCCGTTGCGCCCGCGCCCGAGACTGCGCGGCCCGACGCCGCAGCGAGCCCGCTGCGCGAAACGGGCGAGGCCAGCCCGGTCGAGGCCAGCCGAATGCAGGCGCAGCGCCGCGAAGCCGAGCGGCAAGACGCCGCCCGGCAGGCGGTTGCCCGACAAGAGGCCGAGCGCAGTGAACAGGCACGCATCGCCGAAGCGCAGCAGGCGCGCCTGGCCGCAGAGCGTGCGGCGGTAGCCCGACTGGAGGCCGAACGGCAGGAGGCCGCGCGGCAGGCGCTGGCCCGACAAGCCGCTGCGCGCCAGGCCTTGGCAGCCCAGCAGCAGGCTGCTGCCGACCAGGCGGCCCAACAGGCGGCCCAACAGGCGGCCCAGCAGGCCGAGCAGGTCCGGCAGCAGACCCTGCGCCAGGAAGCGCAGCGTGTCGAGCAGGCCCGTCTGGACGCAGAGCGGAAAGAAGCCCTGCGGACCGGGCAAGAAGCCGCCAGGCGAGAAGTGGCGCGGCAGGAGGCCGCGCAAAGAGAGGCTACGCAAAGAGAGGCCGCGCGACAGGAAGCGGCGCGACAGGAAGCGGCGCGACAGGAGGCGGCGCGACAGGAGGCGGCGCGACAGGAGGCCGCGCGACAGGAGGCGGCGCAACAAGAAGCGGCGCGACAAGCAGCTTCCCGGGAGGAGGCCGCCCGGCAGGCTGCCGCTCGCCAGGCGGCAGCGCAACAGGAAGTGGCCCGGCTGGAAGCCGCCCGACAAGAGGCCGCCCGACAGGCCACCCAGCGGCAGGACGACGCGGCCGCCCGCCGCGAGGCTGCGCTGCGGGCCATCGGGCAAGAGCTGAACGAAGCCGCAGCCCGGCGCGAGGCTGCGGCCAACGCCGCACGGCTGGGGCCAACGGTCAGCAGCCAGCGGCGCGGGCGCATGCTGGGGCGCTACGACCCCAATGCCGAGCTGGTTCTTTATGCCGAGGCGCTGGCCCGCAAGATCCAGGCGAACATGACCCTGGAGATGGTGCGCGAGCTGGCCAAACGGCCCCACACCAACCCGGTGGTGACGCTGGCCGTGCGCAGCGATGGCACGGTCGAGTCGATCACCTTCGTGCTGTCCAGCGGGGTGAGCGAGATTGACGAGGCGGTGCGCCGCATCGTGCAGAGCGTGGTGCCCTTCCAGGCCTTTCCGCCCAACCTGGCCCGTGAGTTCGACGTGGTCGAGATCCGCCGCATCTGGCACTTCGATACCGCCGTTCGGCTGTATTGATGCCGGGCCTGCCGGCCTTGAAACAAACCGAAAGATTTCGCTTCAACGCCGACACCCACGCCAGCGCGCCGCGCGCGACCATGCCTGTCACCAACTCAACCCCTCTGACAGGAGAACCCTCATGAAACGCTGGATCAAACGCACCCTTTTCGCCACCCTGGGCGCCGCCGTGCTGCTGGGTGGCCTTGTGGCCTGCGGCCACCGACCGCGTGGCCCGATGAGTGATGCGCAAATCACCGAATGGCGCGCCAAGGCCGTTGACCGCATCAGCAACAAGCTCGATCTGGACACGGTGCAGAAGGCCAAGCTGGCCGTGCTGGCCGATGAACTGATTGCCCAGCGCACGGCGCTGCGTGCCGGTGCCGACCCGAAAGCCGAGTTCCAGGCCTTGATCGCCGGCCCGCAGTTCGACCGTGGGCGCGGCCAGACCTTGCTCGACCAGAAGCTGCAAG
>JANOAQ010000608.1:0-2072 GCA_031411195.1 Burkholderiaceae bacterium
GTTCGTCGAGGCGCGCCAGCAGCGCCACGAATTCATCACCGTCGAGCACCTGCTGCTCGCGCTGCTGGACAACCCGTCCGCCGCAGAAGTGCTCAAGGCCTGCGCGGCCAATATCGACGACCTGCGCAAGAGCCTGACCACCTTCATCAAGGAAAACACCCCCACGGTGGGCGGGTCCGAAGAGGTGGACACCCAGCCGACGCTGGGCTTCCAGCGCGTGATACAGCGCGCAATCATGCATGGGCAGTCCACCGGCTCGGGCAAGAAAGAAGTGACCGGTGCCAATGTGCTGGTCGCGATCTTCGGCGAGAAGGATTCACACGCCGTCTACTACCTGCACCAGCAGGGCGTGACCCGCCTGGACGTGGTCAACTTCATCGCCCACGGCATCAAGAAAAGCGAACCGCCCGAGGCGCCCAAGGGCGGCTCCGAGCCGAGCGGCCCCGAGTCCGAGAAGGAAGAAGCCGCCGATTCGGGCAAGGGTTCACCGCTGGACCAGTTCACGCAGAACCTGAACGTGCAGGCCAAGGAAGGCAAGATCGATCCGCTGATCGGCCGCGACCACGAGGTCGAGCGTGTCATCCAGATCCTGTGCCGCCGCCGCAAGAACAACCCGCTGCTGGTGGGCGAGGCCGGTGTGGGCAAGACCGCCATCGCCGAGGGCCTGGCCTGGCGCATCACCCAGGGCGAGGTGCCCGAGGTGCTGGCCCAGTCCACCGTCTACTCTCTCGACATGGGCGCATTGCTGGCCGGCACCAAGTACCGCGGTGATTTCGAGCAGCGCCTGAAGGGTGTGCTCAAGCAGTTGAAGGACCAGCCCAACTCGGTGCTGTTCATCGACGAGATTCACACGCTCATTGGCGCGGGTGCGGCCTCGGGCGGCACGCTCGATGCCAGCAACCTGCTCAAGCCGGCGCTGAGCAGCGGCGCGATGAAGTGCCTAGGCGCCACCACCTTCACTGAATACCGTGGCATCTTCGAGAAAGACGCGGCCCTGTCGCGGCGCTTTCAGAAAGTGGACGTGGTCGAGCCCTCGGTCGAGCAGACCGTTGAAATCCTCAAGGGCCTGAAGTCGCGCTTCGAGGACCATCACAATGTGAAGTACGCGTTGGGCGCCCTGCAGGCTGCGGCGGAGTTGTCGGCCAAATTCATCAATGATCGCCACCTGCCCGACAAGGCCATCGACGTGATCGACGAAGCGGGTGCCGCACAGCGCATCCTGCCCAAGAACAAGCAGAAGAAAACCATCACCCGAAACGAGGTTGAGGAAATCGTCGCCAAGATCGCGCGCATCCCGCCCGCATCGGTCAGCAATGACGACCGGGGCAAGCTCAAGAGCCTGGATCGCGACCTGAAGAGCGTGGTGTTCGGTCAAGAGCCCGCCATCGATGCCCTGGCCGCCGCCATCAAGATGGCGCGCTCGGGCCTTGGCAGGCCCGACAAGCCCATCGGCAGCTTCCTGTTCAGCGGCCCCACCGGCGTGGGCAAGACCGAGGTGGCCAAGCAACTGGCCTACATCCTGGGCATCGAGCTGATCCGTTTTGACATGTCCGAGTACATGGAGCGCCACGCTGTGTCGCGCCTGATCGGTGCGCCTCCGGGTTATGTGGGCTTTGACCAAGGTGGCCTGCTGACCGAAGCGGTTACCAAGAAGCCGCATTGCGTGCTGCTGCTCGACGAGATCGAAAAGGCCCACCCGGACGTGTACAACGTGCTGCTGCAGGTGATGGACCATGGCAGCCTGACCGACAACAACGGGCGCAAGGCCGATTTCCGCAATGTCATCATCATCATGACGACCAATGCGGGTGCCGAGACCATGAACAAGTCGACCATCGGCTTCACCACCGCGCGTGAGCAGGGCGACGAGATGGCCGACATCAAGCGCATGTTCACGCCCGAGTTCCGCAACCGGCTGGACGCCACGGTCAGCTTCCGGGCGCTGGACGAATCGATCATCCTGCGGGTGGTCGACAAGTTCCTGCTGCAGCTCGAGAGCCAGCTGGCCGAGAAGAAGGTCGAGGTGACCTTCACCGACAACCTGCGCCAGCACCTGGCCAAGAAGGGCTTCG
>JANOAQ010000609.1:0-2087 GCA_031411195.1 Burkholderiaceae bacterium
GCCAGCAGGTCGACCGGCAGCAAGGGCACGGCCTGGCGCCGCTGCCGGCGAACATAGACCACGCCCACCAGCGCGCCCAGGGCCACCAACACCCAGGCCAGTGCCCACGCCGGTGCCCAGGCCGGTGCCCAACCCTGCGCGGGGGCCTGGGGCAGGCGGGCCTGCTGCACCAGGCTTTGCACGCCGATGAACAGCAGCAGAAACATCGCCGCATTGAGCATGGCGTCAAACCAGGGAAAGCGTGCATCGGCCGGTCGCGCGCTGCGGTTGGCAGGCAGGCTGTACCAGCCCAGCAGCAGCACCACCGCCCCGAACGGGAGGTTCACCGCAAACAGCCAGGGCCAGTGGCCCAGCGACAGGATGAGCGCCGCCACCGCCGGCCCGGCCACCGAGGCCACGGCCACCACCGCCGAGTTGATGGCAATGCCCTTGCCCAGCAGGCTGGCCGGGTAGATCAGGCGCACCAGGGCCGCATTGACCGCAAACAGGCCCGCCGCGCCGGCCCCTTGCAGCGCGCGCGCCGCCGTCAACTGCAGCAGGTCGGTGGCGAGCACACTGGCCAGCGACGCCAGCGTGAACAGGGCCACCCCGCACAGGTAGACCCGCCGGTAGCCGACCAGATCACCCACCATGGCCAGCGGCAGCAACAACACCAGGATGGCCAGATGGTAGGCATTGAGCAGCCACACACCGTCCGATTCGGTGATCTGCAGATCGCGCACGATGCCGGGCAGGGCCAGGGTGAGCATGGTCGAGTCGAGCACGCTCAGCCCGATGCCCAGGACGATGGTCAGCATCGCCCGCCAGCGCGTGGCCGGCGGCAGGCCGTCGTCGGGGTCGTGGGGCCGCATGGCCAGCAGCTTCACAGGCCCGGCGCCAGCAGCAAGCGGCGCTGGCTGGTGAAGCAGCGGGGCTGGCCGCTGATCGGGTCGGTGAAGCTGAACCGGCGCGCCAGCAATTGCAGCGGCTGGCTGAAGTCGGGCGGCGCGTCGGTGGCCGGTTCGGGCCACAAGCGCGGGTAGATGCGGTCGCCCACGATGGGCAGGCCCAGCGCGTTCATCTGCGCGCGCAACTGGTGCCTGCGGCCGGTGGTGGGCGTCAGGCGGTAGTGAGCCAGGGCCAGGGCCGGTGCACCGCCTTCGACCAGGCCCAGGCACTCGACCAGGGTCTGGGCGTTGGCTTGCCCATCCACCACCCGCATCTGCATGAAGCCCTTGCCCGGCGGCTCTTCCAGCCGGTGCAGGCAGGTGCGGGGAAGGGCCAGGTCGGCACGCCAGGGCGCAATGGCCTCGTACACCTTGTGCACCTGCCGTGCCTGCAGCAGCCCCTGGTAGGCATGGCGGGTGGCCGGCTGCACGGTGAAGACCAGCAGGCCGGCGGTCTCGCGGTCGATGCGGTGCATGGGCGCCAGCGTGGTGATGCCCGTTTGCTGCTTCAGGCGCACCAGTGCCGTCTCGTGCAGGTAGCGCCCACTGGGGATGGCGGGCAGAAAGTGCGGTTTGTCCACCACCACCAAATGCTCGTCCTGGTGCAGCACGGTGATCTCGAAAGGCACCCGTGGTTCGCAGGGCACATCGCGCCAGTACCAGATCACCATGCCCGGCTGGCAGGGCGCGTTGGCCGCCAGGGGCTGGCCGAGGCTGCCCAGCACGTCACCGCGCGCCAGGCGCTGCGGCCAGTCGGCCACGGTGGGCAGTCGCTCACAAAGGAAGCCCAGCACGGTGCGGTTGCGGGCGTCGCCCACCCCCACGCGGCTGGCGCCCACGCCGTTGCGCGGCGGTGGTGCCCAGGCGGGCTCAGCTGGCGCCGGGCCGCCCCAAGGCGGCTGAGCGCCCCCTCGGGGGGCAGGCGCGCAGCGCCGTGGGGGCAGACTCTCAGCCGGCGCCGGGCCGCCCCAAGGCGGCTGAGCGCCCCCTCGGGGGGCAGGCGCGCAGCGCCGTGGGGGCAAACTCTCAGGCCGCGTCATTCAGGCGTTGGGCGCGCTGCAGGCGCCAGGCTTCGTAGGGGTGGGCGGGGTCGAAGACCCGTTCGGCCGTGGCGGTGGTGGACGGCCGCAGGTGCGTGTCCAGCGCCAGGCGCTTGTCGAA